>NZ_MUFD01000021.1:0-65139 GCF_001995405.1 Salinivibrio sp. AR640
TTAAATCGCTTAAGGGCGAGTTAATCAAAGATGCCACCGATTGCTAACTTAAGGCACTTACGAGAGAAGCTCAGAAAATATATTCAGTACTTTTATAATCGAACACGGTTACACAGTAGCATTGGCTATATGTCGCCGATAGCGTTTGAAAAACAATGTACTTAACGAAAGACGTGTCCGTTAAAGTGGATCAACATCATTCCCAACGCTTGGTATTTTTCATTCCATTGTTGGTTTTTGTGTTTAAGGTGGTATGGTCAGGTATTGTGGTAGCGTTGCTCACACCTTAATGCGGCGTTAAAAGTCACAAGGAGCTACTATGCAAGAGATCCATGAAAGGGTAATCGTAACAAATGACCTATCGTGCACTAGAGGCAATGAAGAGGTTTCTGTTGTTCACGCCTGCAAGAGTCCATGCCATCAAGGCGCAGTGGGCTACCGAGGAAAATTACCAAGTACTCATCCAAACTACCTAGTGCTAGAGCAAGAGTATGATTTATTTCTCAATATCATTGACCCACCTGTTCCGTTGTTCATGCCTCCGCTATTTACGGAATTTTTAGCGTTTGCCAATAAACACTGGTCTCAAGGCAGAAAACTGCTAATTCATTGTAATCAGGGAGAATCGAGAGCCCCCTCACTAGCAATGTTGTTTTTGGCGAAAGGTGTTTTTGCTATACCTGATACATCATATGAAGTGGCTAGATCTGAGTTTGAAAAACTCTATCCAAGATACAATCCGGGTAAAGGGATTGAAACGTACTTTTCAAAAAACTGGACGCAACTTGGCAGCAACTTTTAACAAGGCCAGCCAGAGGGAAGTCAAAACCGCCGCTTCGCTTTGGTTTTGCCTCCCCTGCTGGCGGCGTTAAAAGTCATCGAGTATCGCATGAATAATTGGAAAGCATCATTTTTCGTCACTCTTACACTTCTGGTCGGTAGTAATCTGTTTTGGCTGTATTCCGCAATTGATGCTGGCATTACATATACATATCAGCAAGTAAGCCTAGATGATCTAAATGATGCCCATAGCTTTCTGGGTGATCTTGTTGTAAAAGGTGGCAAGGATTATTCCCAAAAAGATATTCTGCATTTGGTGCGGCAGTCCTATCCAAATGCATTCATTGTCGAAGATGGCAACAAAATTATCGTAAACAATGTCACGTTCACCTTTGAAGGCGGCAAACTTAGCAAGGTGTACTAGCGTGGAAACTTTTAACAAGGCAAGTCAACCTGACAGCTTACACTCCGTTTGTTTTTATGCGGGAAAAGCATCGCATAGAAACAAACTCCATTACATCTGCAGTTGCTTGCGGCGTTATAAGTAATCTTAAGCACCAAGCTAAAGGGATATAAAATGAAATGCTCTGTATATATCGCCACGAGCGTAGATGGCTACATCGCCACTACTGAGGGATCTGTCGATTGGCTTCACAATGCTGGCAATTCAAAAGCTGACATCGCAGAAAATCCAGATATGGGATTTGGAGCGTTTATAGCCTCAGTTGATTGCATGATCATGGGGCGGAAGTGTATGGAAACGATTTCGGATATGAATTTGTCTGCTGAGCAATGGCCCTATGGTGATATTCATATTGTCGTGTTGAGTAACACGATTACAACACCACCGGAAAACTTGAAGAGCAAGGTAGAAATGTTTTCAGGTGATATTACTGACTTAATAAAAGAGCTAGAGGGAAAAGGTTTCAACCATGCTTATATTGATGGTGGAAGCACAATTACATCATTCCTAAATCATAAGCTCATCGATGAAATGACAATCACTAGAGCACCTATTTTGTTGGGCGGCGGCATCCCGCTTTTTGGTCAACTAAACGATCAAATAAAACTGGAAAACTCAGAGGCGATTGCTTTTGCAAACGACTTTGTTCAAGTAAAGTACGAAGTAAATTACTTATAACAAGGTGCTGTTGCCGGATTGCATTTCCGCTAGCGCTACAACGCAACCGCAAAGCGCGGCGTTATGCAGCAGGAGGATATTTAAACTATGGCGCAACTTATCGCCCTAATTTTATTACCACTGGTCTTGGCTTTTGGCCTGACTTTTGTTTTTGTATCGAAGGGAAGAAATTTTGTAGAGCGTACTCGATTTGTTTTGACTCTTCATCCTGAGCTAGGGCTAATGAAACAAGGATTACTTTGGTTGGTAATTCTAGCTCCGATTCTATATTTTCTCGGAACAGGATTTTTAGCATGGCAAGACTATGACGTTCTTTTGAATGCTGAAGGCTTTCAAATGTTTTTGCAGATTTCAGTATTGCCCTTGGCTTTACTTTCATTAGCTATTCCTTTGTCCGTTTTGATTAGCCGACTACATTCTACTGAGCAATCTGCCAAGCAGATTGAAATTGTGTCGCACAAAAACAATCTAGATACTTATCGCTCACATCGGCAGGAATTGTTCTCGTACTTTGAGCAAATAGGCAAGACAGAATATCTTTCATGTATTGAAGTCAACTTTAAGGTTCATCCTCGTCTGCATACAAATTTCTTCTTAGGCTCTCCAACGGAAGGGCTGCCATCCCCCAATGTAGCCGCATTTAAGGACATTGAGTCTGAGTTATCTACTGCTCAGTGGGGAATTGATGCAACGTTGAAAGATGTAAACAAGCCAAAGACGCTTTCTTTTTACCTTGATGCTTGCAGTACAATATTTAGGCTGTCTGAGAAGCTTGGTATCCCGGAAATTTACATTGAATTAGCTGAAAAGGGTGTGCTCGTACCAGCAAAAATTGAAAAACAACCTGAATTGGAATCACTATTAACTGTCGGCACAACTACGGATGAATTGGTGGCAGCATATCGCATCGCAAGATCTTTTTATCTAAATCTGTGTGACTTTGCTTGTCTCACGCCTAGCATAGATACTCCTGAATACAGAAAGTATATCGATACAGGTGGTCGTTACGCTAAAGTGAATGATTATTTGTCCGTAGAGCGTTTACATGAAACTGAGATAAAAAGTGCGTTAGAAAAGTCGGGAAAAGTTACATAACAATAAAATTTAAGGGTGATTCACAACGCACGACGCTCTTACTTCAAGCAGGTTTAGTGTTTATGGCACATTGCTTTAGGTAGGTGGTTAGCGTTGTTCACACCTTAATTTGGCGTTATACGGCGAACATAGTACGTCCGCTTTTGACCCAAAGCGGACACAGGTTGAATAGCCATTAGCGTATTTCTTCGTTGAAGAATGCCAATAAAAACAGGATAGATGGCATGAAAGAAATTGAACAAGTGAAGCTTCTTAATTTTAGAAGATTCCCCTCATTTGAGTACAAGGCAAACTCTGAACGAAATATTTTTATCGGTGATAATGAATCAGGTAAAAGCACTATTCTTCAGGCAATAGACCTCGTATTGAATGGAAGCAGAAACCGTATTGAAACCCTTGGATTAGAATCCCTGTTCTATAAGGGTGCAGTTAACGAGTTTCTAGAAGGCGCTAAACGCATCGAAGATTTACCGGAGCTAAAGATTGAAGTTTTCCTAAAAGACTTTGGAAATCAAGATCTCGAAGGCCTAAATCATACGGAACATGGCATACGCCATGGATTAAAATTGGAATGTAAGCCAATGGATGAATATGGTGCTGAAATTAATTCAGCTCTTGAAGCTGAAAACCCGCTCTTTCCATTTGAATATTACAGCATCCAATTCTCTACTTTCGCAGGCGTGCCATACACGCAAAACCGCAGGTTTCTGAGACATATTTTTATTGATAGTTCATTAATCGGAACGGAATACGCAACTCGGCATTATACAAAATCACTTTACGAAGCGAATACAGATGTTGTGCATCGGCACAAAAACCATCATTCCTACAGACAGGCTAAGTCAGAGTTCACTCACAATAATCTGGCAGAGCTAAACAAAAATCTGACTGACACGAAGTTCGAGATTAAAAACGATAGCAAATCCAATATCGATCAAGATCTCATGATAACGGACAAGGGCATACCTATTTCTCAAATGGGAAAAGGCAATCAGTGTTTTATCAAAACCGAATTTGCACTGAGGAAAAAGGAAGATGCAGAACCTATAGACCTTATCTTAATTGAAGAACCTGAAAACCACCTTAGCCATGTGAAGATGAAACAGCTTCTATCCAGCCTGGAAGAAGCGTCAACAACGCAAATAATGATTGCCACTCACAGCAATAGTATTTGCTCACGACTGGACTTACACAATGCTTCAATATTAAGCCCTGAAAGCACTAACCCCATTTCCTTGAAGGACCTTCCTGATGAAACTGCCAACTTCTTTGTTAAAGCTCCAGACAATAAGATTTTAGAATTTGTATTGGCTCAAAAGGTAGTGCTTGTTGAGGGTGATGCCGAGTACATACTGATTGAAGCTATGTTTGAGAATTTTTTCAACGAAAAGCTAGATGATTCCGAGGTGCATGTCATTTCAGTAGGTGGAACGAGCTTTAAACGTTATATGGATTTGGCGAAGCTATTGAACATTAAGACGGCAGTTATCCGAGACAATGACGGCGACTTTCAGAGAAAATGCGTAGAAAATTATGAAGATTATGTCACGGAGAAAATCAGAGTGTTCTACGATGAGGACGACGATAACCGATCCACTCTGGAGCTATGCATATTTCAGGATAATGAGGAACTTTGTGGTCAGCTATTCTCCGAAGGGAGAAAAACGTTAACAGTACTAGAGTATATGCTCGCTAATAAAGCAGATGCGGCACTAAAGCTTTTAGAAGAAGGTGGCAACAAGATTAAAGCTCCAGATTATATTGCGCAGGCACTGACATGGATAAAAGAGTAATCTTTGCAGTTGCAGGTGCAGGCAAAACAACCCACATAATTAATAGCCTTTCTCGTGGCAAGCGAGCGTTAATCGTTACTTATACTGAAAATAATTACAACCACCTACGACAGCGCGTAATGAGGAAGTTTGGTGAGCTGCCAGAAAACATTACAGTCATTACCTATTTCACCTTCCTCTATTCTTTCTGCTACAAGCCATTTCTCCATGACAAGATAAAATCAAAAGGGATTAATTGGAAAACACCACCACCGGCTACTTTTAAGTTTCCGAGAAATCGCATGGCTTTTTATCAAGATCCCAGCGGAAGACTTTACAGCAATAGGATTGCAAAGCTTATTGAACAGAAGGATGTTGTAGAGCATGTGACTTCTCGAATTGAAAAATATTATGACCAGTTTTTTGTCGATGAGGTGCAGGACTTCGGTGGAAACGATTTTAATTTATTAAAACGGCTCTGTTCGTCTAATTTGGACATTAATTTTGTAGGTGACTTTTTTCAACATACATTTGATACCAGCACAGATGGAAGGACAAACTCAAATCTGTATGATGACTTTGATAGCTACAAGAAACACTTTGAAAGTGTGGGGCTGGAAATAGATATTTCTTCACTATCTCATAGCTATCGTTGCACACCACAGGTGTGCGGATTTATCAAAAATAATCTAGGTATCGATATAGAATCGCACAAGGAAGAAGATTCCGAAGTGAAATTAATTAACGACAATCAGAGAATAGAAGAAATTTACAGGTGTGAGCATACAGTAAAATTATTTTTTCAAAAGTATTATGAGTTCGACTGTTTTTCTCAGAATTGGGGGAAATCGAAAGGGCAAGATCACTATATAGATGTGTGCGTAGCACTATATCCTGCTGCTATGAAAGCTTTCAAAGATAACAATTTCAATGCTTTGCCTGCATCTAGTCGAAATAAGCTCTATGTTGCATGCACACGAGCAAACAGACACATTTATTTTGTAGAGCAGAAACATCTAAATAAATTTAAATGATATTGGACTATTTTAAAGTCTGAGTGTCCGCTTTTGGCCGAAATTGAAAATGGAAATGATGATGTATATCACGTATAACAAGCGCAAGCACTCGGAACAATTTTACGCTTCGCTCCAAATTGTCCGGTGTTGCGAGCGTTAAGTTTCTAGAAAAGTGTTCGGGAAGAAAGGAGATGTAATGAAAAAGATGTTTTTAACTTCATCTTTCGTGGATGTGGCAGATTTATTCGTGGAGTTCGCCGAGGAAAAATGTGCAGGAAAAACTGTTACATTCATACCTACGGCGAGTCTTGTCGAAGATATTACATTTTATGTGGATGCTGGCAAAAAGGCCCTTGAAGAACGCGGGCTAATTGTTGACGAACTTGAAATTTCAACGGCAACCAAAGAAAAAATAAATAGTACGCTCAAAAAGAATGACTATATCTATGTTACTGGTGGTAATACCTTCTTTCTCCTTCAAGAGCTGAAAAGAACAGGCGCGGACACAGTTATATCTGAACAAGTAAATTCAGGGAAAATGTATATTGGTGAGTCTGCTGGTTCCATTGTGCTTTCACGCAATATTGAGTATGTAAAAGAAATGGATGATTTCACTGCCGCGCCGAACATTGGCACGTTTTTATCGTTAGGAATGATTGATTTTTATCCGGTTCCTCACCATACAAACTTCCCATTTAAAGAGTCAGTCGAGAAAATCATCTCTATTTTTGAAGAGAAAATAGATCTTTGCCCCATTAGCAACACACAAGCGATTGCCATACATGGCGATAAATTTGAAGTCTGGGATGCCAAAACTTAACAAGTTACTGCATTGGAAAAATAACTCGCTGACGCTCGTCATTTTCCAGTGAGTAAAGCGTTATACATTTTCGAGGAAACTATGGATTTAGAGAATATTGCTTCAATTGCGACAGCAATTGGCGTTGGTGTTGCAACTTGGCAGATACGCGAAAGCAAAAAGCTCGCTCAAGTAACGTTTGAAGATTCATTTAACCAACAATATAGAGATCTGATTTACGAAATCCCGGTTGATGCGCTTCTTGGCAAAAACCTGTCTGATCCTGAAAAGTTAAAAGCACGCGAAACCGTGTTTAACTATCTCGACTTGTGTAACGAGCAAATTGCTCATAGGCACAGTAAGCGTATAAGTGAGCGCCGCTGGAAGGACTGGGCGAGTGGAATTGAAGAAAATATTAATAGAGCTTTGTTCTCTGAAATTTGGTCCGAGATTAAAGAATCTGCTCCAGGAATATTTAGTTTTTTGGAAAAACTAGAGCAAGAAGGCTTCAAGTCCGATCCCAAAGTTTGGTCAAATGTATAACAAACGAGTATGTCGTCAATCCTAAATTTTAGCGAGATTTTTATCCCACATCACGCCGTCTCTGAGCATCGAATTTAAGATCACTACCATCTTGCGCACACAGGCAATAATGGCCACTTTTTTCGGCTTTCCAGCGGCGACTAATCGGGTATACGTCGCTTTAAAAACAGGATTACATTGCATCGCAGACATCATCGCCATATACAACACGGTACGAACTTGAGCACGTCCACCTTGGATCACCCGTTTGCCTTTATATCGCCCACTTTCTTTTGTCACGGGTGCAACACCAATGAGAGATGCCGCTTGTTTGTTAGTTATATAGCCCAGCTCAGGGACGTTACTGATGATAGATGCTGCCGCAATGCTGCCAATGCCAGGCACGCTTTGTAAGAGCGTATTTTTAGTCTGATATTCAGGGCATGCTTCAATAACTTCANCCCCGTTTGCCTTTATATCGCCCACTTTCTTTTGTCACGGGTGCAACACCAATGAGAGATGCCGCTTGTTTGTTAGTTATATAGCCCAGCTCAGGGACGTTACTGATGATAGATGCTGCCGCAATGCTGCCAATGCCAGGCACGCTTTGTAAGAGCGTATTTTTAGTCTGATATTCAGGGCATGCTTCAATCAACTTCACGAGTTTTTGTTCGATGTTGGTGATTTAATTTTTCATCGCAGTGAGCATGGGTTTGATGGTTGAATGCAAGGTTTTGGGCAGTATCTGCAAGCGGTTCTTTTCCATCGTTTGCATAGATAGTAGCTGGTTTCTCCTGATGACTAAATCACTCATTAAACGTATATTTTCCGCCTTGATAATGGTGATTTCAGGCTTAATGGCGTCGCCATAATGTGCGATTAACTCAGCATCTAAGCGGTCATTTTTCGCTCTGCGGCCAATGGCGCCGGCGAAGCGTTTAATGTGCACAGGGTTGGCGAATTTCAGGCTTAATGGCGTCGCCATAATGTGCGATTAACTCAGCATCTAAGCGGTCATTTTTCGCTCTGCGGCCAATGGCGCCGGCGAAGCGTTTAATGTGCACAGGGTTGGCGCGTACGATGGGTAAATTGGCTTCAATACACGCGAGCACAAAGGGCATTTCTAATCGGCCAGTGGCTTCAATGATGATGCGCTATGTAGCGTCAATTATCTTGGCCGGTTTTCCGACAATTATCCTGGCCGGTTGATACCGATTTTTAACTACCGTTGCTCATCGCCATTTTGCGCCGGTATCGACGCCGATGTAGATGTTTTGATTGGATGCAGTATTCATAATAAGCTAACTCTTGTTTGCGTAATACGGGTTCTAGACCCAGTCGAGTATTCGAGTTTGGTACTTGGAGTTCTAAGGTGCGTTCATGTTTGTTATCGGTCTCTCGACAGAGGAGTCAGCGTTCAATCGAACTGCACATTAGAAAGCTTTGGTTGCAGCTAAAGCCTGGGTCTCACTTTACCCAAATACGGGTGAGATTATCCATACAAACGGCTCAAGAGGGACTGTCAACGCTTGGCATTTTCACTATGCGTTGCTTTTTGTGGTTACGGTGTTATGCGGAAAGTTGGTAGTAGCGTTGGTTGCCCCTTAACCGGGCGTTATGTTTCTCTGAGGGCAGGCTCAAGCCCAAGATGATCAACAAAGGGGATAAAGTCGCGATCCAAAAACAGCAAAGGTAGCTTTTTCTCTATGCAGAAAGTCGCGATGATCACGTCGGCAGTTTTTCGGATTGTGATGCCCTTTTTGCGAAGTGCCCTATAATTGTCAGCGCAAACAAGTGCCATGTCTTTGTCAAACATTTCATACTGCTCCAGCGAGAGCAGGCTCTGTTTGGTCTGACGATAGTGTTTGTCGTTGCGGATGCCTTGAAGGATTTCCAGAAATATGAGGTCGCCGATAGCGACGGATCCGTGGACTATTGAGGCATCCAGCAGGTCAGTGTGCGGGTTCTTGACTCCGTTGAAATAGTCGATCCATACACTGGTATCCACCAATATCATCCGGCGCCCCGCATTTCATCCAGGTCGCCTTCCCACTTGATTTTGCCTCGCAGTTTTCGAATTTCCTGCTGCTTGCTAAGCTGAACTAGAAGTTTCAGACCTTGCTCAACAGCCTCTTTTTTGGTTTCGTAGCCGGAGGCTTTGAGAGCTTCTGCCATCAACTGGTCGTCTATGACGATGTTCGTTCTCATGTCGCACCTATGTGTATAGATTTCGGTTTCCATACACAATCTAGCACGTCAGGAAGAACATAACAATCGGCTGCACAGCGACCGATTTTCCGCCGCTTCGCGGCTCCAAACCGGCGCGTGAGCCGGGCGTTATACCGCAATCAATCATCTAACCTTTTCATAGCTTTACGGTAAACGTCGCTATGTTCGCGTTTTCCGACTGCTAAGACGGTTACAATGATGACATCGTCTTCAACTTTGTAGACAAGACGGTAGCCCGATTGACGCAGCTTAATTTTATACATAGTGTCGGTTCCAGAGAGCTTTGAAGCCGGAACATGCGGGTTATCTAAGCGCTCGATTAGCTATTTCTTAAATTGTTGTTGCAGCGTTGAGCCAAGCTTTTTCCACTCTTTGAGTGCGCTCTTTTTAAAGTTGAGTTTATAGGTCATCAATGTTTACCGAAATGGTATCTTCAGATTCACGCTCTTTTGCAATAGCGAGTAGTTCAAGATCTTCCAGTCTGTCCATCATCATTTCGTACGCTTCGGCAGGTACGCAATAAAATGCTGGCTCATTTCGGTTCAATACAGCAACAGGTTCACCGTTAGCACTAGTTGCAACTTTCATAGGATTAGCCTTCAACTCAGTAATGCTTGCAGCAACATCGGCTAAAATTCTAGTGGTCATATAATCGGTCTCTTAAGTGGTCTTTATGTTGGTCATTTTAGCCTCAACCAAGCGTATGACAAGGCATGTAAGAGGGATTTGTAACGCGTGGCAGTTTCGCTTCGCTCAAGTATAGCCAAGCATCGCTCACCTTAATGCGGCGCTGGCGGATCCTCTCATAATTGACCGGGCCCCAGCGTATGCGTTAGCCGTTGATATTCCCTGATGGCCCTCTGATATTGGGTCAGCTTAATCAGATATCGTCGATGATTTCTTACCTTGCGACCAAGACGAGGTATCGAGAGAGCGCGACGATGCTTGATGGTATTGGGAGGCGAGTTATAGTCGCCATATTTAAAAGCTTGCTCATACAAAGTGACGGCACGTCCATCCACGGCAATAGAAGCACGCAGTGTTATATAGCGCAATTGATCACGCACATCCGACCAATCAACCAAGATAACGGACAAGGATTCGCGCGTATAATCAGGTGCGCATGCCAGTGTTATGCTACCCCGATAAATTTGACAATCTAGAGTTCGAAAATGATTAGAAAGTACAATTCAAATGACTTAGATTCGGTTCTTGAAATCTGGCTTGAAGCGTCTGTTAAAGCGCATGATTTCGTCTCGGCCGACTATTGGGCTTCGCAAGTTGAGAATATGCGTGAGATCTACATCCCAGCGTCAGAGGTCTACGTTTATGAAACCGAGTCAAAAGTCGTTGGCTTTTATGCACTGTATGAAAATAATTTGGCTGCCATCTTTGTGTCTCCTGCCTTTCAGGGCCAAGGTGTTGGTAAGCAATTATTGAGTCATGCGAAGTCTCAAAGAGCAGTGTTAAACTTGTCGGTATACAAGGAAAATCAGGCGAGTTATCGGTTTTACTTATCTCAAGGTTTTAGCGTGATAAGTGAACAGCGAGATCAGCATACGGGGCATCCTGAGTACACAATGAGTATGGGCACAACCTAACGTATGATAACAACGAAAAGATTGATACTTCGGCAATGGGATGACGCCGATCAACAACCCTTTGCGCAGATGAGCCGCGATAGCCGTGTCATGGCGCACTTCCCAAAGTGTCTGAGCCAGGAAGAAAGCGACAAGATGGCAAGAAAAATCCAGTCGTTAATCGCCGAGCGTGGTTGGGGATTCTGGGCTGTCGAGATCCCCGACCAACACGCGTTTATTGGCTTTGTCGGTTTGCACATACCGAAAGATACGATGCCGTTCTCACCTTGTGTTGAGATTGGCTGGCGACTTGCGCCACAACATTGGGGTAGGGGCTATGCCACAGAAGCGGCTAATGCGTCGCTACACTATGCGTTTATGCACTTGGGCGTAGAGGAAGTCGTCTCTTTTACTACAGTGAATAACATTGGCTCTCAGGCAGTGATGAAAAAGCTTGGCATGTCCTATGCGTATCATTTCGCGCATCCTGATCTCGACGCGTCTGATCCGCTTAGCGAACATGTTTTATACAAAATCAGCAAAGCGCAGTGGGAAGTGTTTGATTACACTGACATTTGCTCTATGCTCGACGTAAGCGACTAACATAAGGAAAAATGATGATTATTATCTGGTTTATTTTGGCTATTTTTGTCGCTTTTTATGCATCATCAAAGGGGCGATCAGGGCTTGGCTTTTTCTTAATCTCATTGATTCTTTCTCCATTGATTGGCTTTATTATCGCTTTGGTTGTTGAAGAGCGCTCTGTTGAAATAGGAGAAATGAAAAAATGTCCGATGTGTGCCGAAATGGTGAGAGCTGAGGCTAAGTTATGCAAACACTGTCATTCTGAGCTGGCCTAATGATAAGTGTTCTTATTGCAACCACCTAAAACAGTGTTGGAAACCAGGTGGCGGCCAACGCGGCGGTTTGAGTGAGCGGATGTTAACGAAAACGTTCGTCTTGACGTACGTACTTGATACCGTACAATTGATTAAAAGTTAATCACACTGGAGAAGCGCTATGACGGGGATCACTGCCACTGAAGCGCGTAGCAAATTGTATCGGCTCATTGATGAAACCGCCGAATCTCATCAGCCCATTGTTATTGCGGGCAAACGTAACAAAGCGGTGCTGATTTCAGAAGAAGATTGGTCAGCGATTCAGGAAACACTTTATCTGCTTTCTGTGCCAGGGATGCGCGAGTCGATTCGTGAAGGCATCGCCACGCCGACGGATGAATGCGATGAGGAGTTGGACTGGTGACATGGAAGTTGGTTTACACCAAACAAGCCCAGAAAGATGCAAAAAAGCTGGCCTCCAGTGGCCTTAAACCAAAAGCGCAAGAACTGCTAGCACTGATTAAAGACGATTCCTACCGTAAACCTCCTCCGTTCGAAAAGCTTGTCGGCGATCTCACCGGTGCCTATTCACGCCGTATTAATATTCAGCATCGCTTGGTCTATCAAGTCCTCGAGGATGAACAGGTGGTGAAAGTGCTCAGGCTCTGGAGCCATTATGAGTAGTGGCTGTCATCGGCCTTTATTGGTTGCTGTTGTTAATTGCGTTGTTCTCTGGGCTGGGCACCATGTTTGGAGCGCAAAAATTATCCGTCTGTCCCACCAGAAGCTGACGTTATGCACTACGCTAAAAGACACAACTGACTAAAATTCAAAGACAAAACGCTAGTCAGTTGGTAGCAGTAAACGGGTCGCCGTATTTGTTGTACACCGTTAGGCGAATGAGCAAGGAATGTATATGGCTGTTTTAAATAAAGTTTTATATGTAGAGGACGATCCTGATATACGAGAAATTGCTACCCTAGCACTCGAGGATGTGGGCGGCTTCACTCTTAAAACCTGTGAATCGGGAGAGCGGGCCTTGCAGGAAGTGGACGGATTTAAGCCGCAAATCATACTGCTCGATGTCATGATGCCAAATATGGATGGCCCAGAAACACTCACCGCGATGCGGGAACGAGGACTCGTTGATGACTCGGTGCTCATTCTTTTTATGACGGCGAAAGTTCATCCAGAAGAAGTGGCGCGCTATAAAGCGTTAGGGGCGAGTCATGTTATTTCTAAACCTTTCGATCCTATGACATTAGCTGATGATGTGCGTGCGTTTTGGGACGAATTCAATGGATGATAACAAAAAGACTAATGACACCGAAAAGCGTCTTGAAAGGCTCAAGGAAGCGTACGCTAAACGGCTGACCTCGGAGTTTAAACGGCTTCATGCCATCAATGATAAGTTGTTATCAGGCCATGATGACCAGGAAACGTTAAAGGCGTTGCACTCTGGGTTGCACACCATTGCGGGCGCGGCGGGAACATTTGGTTTTGCTAGTCTCGGCGAAGCGGCCCGTCAATTTGAGCAACAGGTTGCCAAGCGCTTATCCCAAACAGAACCGCCCACCAGCCTGCCAACTGATTGGATGGAAGCGCTTGAGTCTGCGCACCATAAAGATAGCGTGTCAGCGACGCAAAGTACCACAACAATCCAGCAACCGGTTATGGAAGGGGCGCCTATTATCGGCTTGGTCGAGCGCGATAATATTTTGGCTAAATACGCCCAATCCCAGTTTGCTCGTTTTGGTTTTCAGGTGTACTGGATAAAGGATGCGAAACAACTAAAACAATTGACTAAACACGCACCTGACTTACTGCTTATTGACCATCATGCTATTCAGGACGACGTGTCTGATTCCGATTTAGCAACTTTATGGAAGACCAAGTTACAGCACTTTCAATGTCCCGTCTTTTTCATTGGTGCTGAGGAAAGTTATCACGCAAGGCTGATGGCATTGCGCGCGGGAGGCGCGGGTTATTATCCCAAGCCGTTGGACATGGCCAAACTTGCCTCAAAGTTTGCGCATATGCTTGGTCACATAGACGCGGAACCTGGTCGGGTTATGATGATTGATCAAGACCCAGCCCTCGTCTCTCAATGCCAATCTGTCTTAGAAGATGCAGACATGAACGTCGTGACACTGGATAAGCCAGAACGACTGTTTGAGTGTATCAGCGAGTTTAATCCTGAAATTATCCTTGTCAGTGTCTGGTTACCGCAGGTGACGGGCGCTGAATTAGTGGCCTTGCTCGCGCAGACAGAGCATTGGT
This sequence comes from Salinivibrio sp. AR640, assembly GCF_001995405.1. Lineage (NCBI taxonomy): Bacteria > Pseudomonadati > Pseudomonadota > Gammaproteobacteria > Vibrionales > Vibrionaceae > Salinivibrio > Salinivibrio sp. AR640. Next base: position 14,054 of record NZ_MUFD01000021.1, read on the forward strand.
CACATTTGCCGATTATTTTCCTCTCTCGCGACCCTAACGCAGATTTGCGTCGCCAATCATTGTTGCTAGACGGCGATGCCATTCTTGAGGTGCCGGTGGACACGGATCTTTTGGTGCGCCTGTGTCAAAGCAGAATACAGCGATTTCGAGCGTTTAACCGCACGCAACATCAAGACGGGCTGACCGGCTTATTGAAACACGCTAGCATCAAAGACGCGTTGCAAAAGCAATGGCAATTGGCGCAGCGTCGGTCGCAAGTATTCAGCGTGGTCATGTTGGATATTGATCACTTTAAAGGCGTGAATGACACCTATGGTCACGCTATTGGCGATCAGGTGATCGCGGCAATCGGTACGCTTTTACGTCAGCATTTTAGGAATACAGATAAGCTTGGCCGATACGGCGGAGAAGAGTTTGCGCTGGTATTGGCAGATTGTGATGCTGACCAAGCCGAGCATTTGGTTAATCAGTTACGAGAAGATTTCGGAGCGATCACGTTCAAGGCGAATGACACCACATTTTCTTGCACGCTGTCCGCCGGCATTGCCGACAATCAGCGCTTTCCGACAGAACCGAGTGAGTCTTTATTGGCGCTCGCGGACAAAGCCTTGTATCGCGCCAAGCATGACGGACGAAATTGTGTCGTACAAGCAATGAATACCCCTTAATCGCTAATTCTCTGGAGCCTTTGTATGCGAACGCCACCTATCCCTGATAACGAAGCCGAGCGTCAACAGGCACTAGACGAAACCGAGCTGCTTAACAGTGGTGCCGACTCTCGCTTTGATCGCATTACTCGCTTATGCCTTGACTTGTTTTCTGTGCATATCGCGCTGGTGTCACTGATCGATCGTGAGCGACAATACTTTAAGTCTCGTCAGGGGTTAGATGCCTCTGAAACCCCAAGGGATATCTCTTTTTGTGGGCACGCCATTCTGGGTAGTGAACCATTGATTATTGAAAACGTGCTAGACGATATGCGTTTTTGTGACAATCCACTTGTCTGTGGGGCGCCGGATATTCGGTTTTATGCGGGTATGCCGATTCACAGCAGCGAGGGTTATCGACTGGGCACGCTATGCCTAATTGATAACCAACCAAGGCAGTTTAGTGAACATAACGTGGCGCAACTAAAGAACCTTGCTGGCATGGTGGAGGATCTGATTTGGACCGATATCTATCAGCGACGTGAGTCAACAGCGTTGCAGCAACAACTGCAAACTAGCCACGATGAAATGGCATCGCTGATTAATAACATACCAGGCATCACGTTTCGTTGTTTGCCAGATAAAAGCTGGACCATGCTTTACATCAGTAACCAAGTTGACACCATCAGTGGTTATGCCGCCGACGATCTGATAAACAATAAACGCGTTTGTTATGCGGATCTCATTCACCCTGATGATGTGTCCGTTGTTGATGACGCCGTTACCAACGCCATGGCCAACAATGAGGAATGGCATATTGAGTATCGTGTTCGGCATCGTACGCTGGGCTTTCGCTGGGTGGAGGAACGAGGTAAATGTATTGAAACAGATCCTAGGCATCCACAGGTGCTTGAAGGGTTTATTATCGATATTACTCGAGAGCGCAATGCCCTGACGCAGCTGGAGCGGCATCATCAGGCATTAACGGTGCTGACTGACATTGCCTTTTCCAGTCATGGGAGCTTGGATGAGAGAATCAATCATGCCTTGCAAGAGGCCAAGCTCTACTTGAGGGCTGAATTGGCCATTGTCAGTGAAATAAAAGGCGAGGTGTATACGGTTAACTGGATAGCTGGGCCGTCAGACACAACGATTGTTGCAGGGCAGCAGTTTGCATTAGAAGACACCTGGTGTCAGTTTTTGATGGCAGAGAACCCCAGCAGCACCACGCAGGAACAGTTTATTGCCGATACCGATCGCCCAGAGTTTCAGCAACATCCGTGTTATAAAACTGCACCGGTAGGCAGCTATGCTGGCGTTGTCATCAATGTCTATGGTCGCCCCTGGGGCACATTGAATGTGTCATCTTCTCGTGTGCGTTCAGAAGACTACAACGATGGTGAAAAGCTATTTCTGCGTCTATTGGGCAACTGGCTGTCCGATGTATTGACTCAGAATTTGAGTCAACAACGGCTGATCAAGTTAGCGGCATTACTACCGGGAACGCTTTATCAATTCCGTCGTTTTCCCGATGGGCGTATGGTTTTTCCTTATAGTTCTCCTCAAATAGAATCTTTGTACGGCATTACACCAGAGCAGGCCGCTGAAGACGCCACGCCGGCGTTTGAACGTATCCATCCTGGTGATATCGAGGCTATCCAGCAATCCATTGAGCATTCGGCAGACACGTTAGAACATTGGCAAGCGACATATCAGAGCAATTGCCCAGGAAAAGGGTATCGTTGGATATCTGGCGAGGCGAGGCCGGAGAAAATGATCGACGGTAGTATATTGTGGCACGGTTATTTGCAAGATGTTCACGAACAGCATCAGGCGCGTTTAGCTTTGGAGCAGAGCGAGGCGAGGTTGCGTAGCTTGTTTGACTTTTCTCCTATCGGCATCGCTTTGAACGATTTTGTCACCGGACAGTTTCTTGATCTCAATGATGCTTTGATTGCACCCACGGGTTACACCCGCGAAGAATTTGTTTCCCTCAGTTATTGGGATGTCACGCCTAAAGAATATGAGCAAGAGGAGCAAAAAGCGCTGGCAAGTATGCAAAGCACGGGTCGCTATGGGCCGTTTGAAAAAGAGTACATCCGCAAAGATGGCAGTCGTTATCCGGTCCGTCTGCAAGGCATGCTGAGCACAGAGTTGGACGGAAGAAAGGTGATCTGGTCCCTTGTCGAAGACATTACTGAGCGTAAAAAACTCGACAAAATGAAAGATGAATTTATTGCCACCGTCAGCCATGAACTGCGCACACCCTTAACGTCGATCAAGGGGGCGTTAGGACTCTTGAATGGCGGCGCAACTGGGGAGTTACCACCAAAGGCTAACAAGTTGCTGCATACTGCCGAGCGTAACGCAACACGTTTAACCTTGCTGATTAACGACTTGTTAGATATGGAAAAGCTCGTGGCAGGAAAAATGCCAATTCAGAGACAAAAGCAAGATCTTGGCTCGCTATTGGATGACGCGATAGAGTCTGTTAAATCCTACCAGTATCAAACCCAGACACAAATACGCCCCCCAAATAACTGGCCGGCTGTGACGGTCAATGTTGATGGACCAAGATTGATTCAAGCACTGACCAATCTTTTATCTAATGCGATCAAATTCTCACCAGAAGGTGAGTGGGTAGACGTTTCGGTAATTGTTGATAAAACGCTGGTTGAAATTGCTATCAGAGATCGTGGACCTGGGGTTGACCTGGCGTTTCAGGATCGACTGTTTCAGCGTTTTAGCCAAGCTGACAGCAGTGATAATCGCAAGGTTGCTGGTACAGGACTGGGGCTAGCGATTACGCGGGAGATATGTCAGCAAATGGACGGTGATGTGGGGTACCGCGATGCTGAGGGCGGTGGAGCGTTGTTTTTTATTCAGTTGCAGGTTGCACAATGAGCGTCGTTGCTAAACAGGTGATGGCAACGCTGTTACTGGCCCTTATTGCCGTCGTTGGTAACATGGTTAACTTGCCTTTGTTTTTCGGCGTGCATTTTATCTTTGGCTCGGTGGCTGTCATGCTGGCCATAAGATTGATCGGGCTATGGCCAGCCGTGTTCGTGGCGTTAGCTGGCGGTTCTTATACCTGGATACTTTGGGGTCACCCATACGCGATGCTGACACTGGCATTGGAAGCGTTTGCGGTCAGCTTATTGTATCGCCGCGGCGTAAAAAACTTGGTACTCGCGGATCTCGCTTTTTGGGTAGTGGTGAGTCCGATAGTGCTAATACCACTCGACGTCATGGTCATCGGGATGGATGCCAGTTCCGCTATCATGATTGCTCTGAAGCAAGCGTTGAACGGTGTGTTCAACGCGCTTATTGCAGGACTATTGGTAAAACTGCTGATTTGGTATTTCCAGAATGGCACTATCAAATGGTTACCGGCAAAGGTGCGGCTCCAGGAGCTGCTTTTTGATGCCCTGTTGTGCCTGACCCTTATCGCGGGAATGACACCCATCATTATCAACAATCAAGATAATATAATAAAAAACGAGCAACGGGTCGCTGACGAACTTAAGCGGGTTGCCGAGGGTGCCGTGGCTCGGCTCAACCAGCAACCCGATCGTTCGCTTGATAGTCAAGAGAGATCATTACGGCCGTCACTGTCTCAAGGTGCGTCTGGTGTGGCGATATTAAATCGCGAGGGAACACCGACAGTGCAGGTCGGTGATTTACACTCTGTTTTACCAGGGGGAGTCCGGCCGCTAACCAGTGCCGATAACCTGTCTATTTGGTTGCCGGCGTCGGGGGGTAATTTGGTTAATCGCTGGCAATCGGGCTTTTATCGTTACCAATTGCCATTAACAGACCGGTTCGACGCTATGGTCTTGCTTGCAGAGCGGCCGGCAGCGCCATTGATAGACGCTATTGAAAGGAGTCGTAATCAAAGCTTTATTATGCTTTCAGGCATTGCTTTTTTGAGTATACTCGCGGCCTTTTCGTTGAGCCGAATCCTGATTCAGCCTCTATCACGACTCGATAGGGCAAGTCGTCATCTACCTGAAAAAATACGCTATCAATTGAGTGTTGTGCTGCCTCAAAGCCGAGTAGCGGAATATGCTGTTTTGTCGACATCGCTGCAAGATATGAGCCATGCGCTTAGCGATAACTTCCGTGAATTGGAAAAGGCACGGGCAAACTTGAAGCAAGAGGTACAGGATCGTACCCGTGAATTGGCAAGCACTTCCGATCTGCTCAGTAATATATTGGCCGCCTCGACTGAGGTTGCGATTATCGCGACGGATACGAGAGGCATAATTACTTTATTCAACACCGGCGCTGAGCGACTGCTTGGTTACCATTCTGCCGAGGTCGTGGATAAACACAGCCCTGCCTTGTTTCATGTGCCCGACGAGGTGGAAGAACGATCTCAGGCGCTATCAGGTCAGTTTAATCGGGCGATAACTGGGTTTGATACCTTTGTGACCATTCCGGTGTTAGAGGGCGCAGAAACGCGTGAATGGTGTTATGTCCATAAGCAAGGTCAGCATATTCCGGTTACGTTGACAGTGACGGCGATATACGACGACAGTCAAGAGATTACCGGTTTCCTCGGGATTGCCCAAAATATCACCGAACGCAAACGCCATGAGCAAATGAAGAATGAGTTCATTTCTACGGTCAGTCATGAGTTGCGTACGCCGCTTACTTCGGTGTCTGGTGCACTGAGTTTAGTGCTGGGTGGACGCTTGGGTGAGATCCCTGATAAAGCCCAAAAAATACTCAACACCGCACACCGTAATAGCGAGCGGTTAGCGTTATTGATCAACGATTTACTCGATATTGAAAAAATAGCGGCCGGCCAGTTGTATTTTGATATGCAAGTTCAATCTATTGATCCCATCCTTGAACAATGTTTAGAAGAAAATAAAGCATACGGTGCAGAGCGGCACGTCGACATCATCTTGAACAGTGAAACGGCTGATGCCGAGGTTCGAGTAGACAAACAAAGGCTGAAGCAAGTATTGGCTAATCTGCTATCTAATGCGATCAAGTTTTCGCCTGATGGGGCGACGGTCACCATTGATACCGTGATGGATGAACAGCACGTGACCGTGAGTGTTACTGACCAAGGTTGTGGTATTGCTGCGGACTTTTATCCCAAAATTTTCCAAAAGTTTGCCCAAGCCGATAGCACAGATACACGGCAAAAAGGTGGCACGGGGTTAGGGCTTGCGATTACCCGTGAACTCGTTGAAAAAATGAATGGCAAGATAGGTTTTGAGTCGATCCCGGGAAAAGGCGCCCGTTTTTACTTTCAGCTGCCGTTGCATGAAACAGTGAAGACCAAATCGGTCGATCAGCATAGGCCGACTGACTCGAACATTGGTGACAAACCAAACATTAACTCTTCATATAATATTCTAGTGATTGAAGATGATCCCGACGTGGCTAGTCTATTAAAAATAGTGCTGGAAGAGGCTGGATACCGAGTCGATATTAGCCAAGAGGGTATGGCGGCGTTAAAAGCGTTACAAGCAAGGCATTATGATTTAATCAGCTTAGATTTAATGCTGCCCGATATCGGTGGGCTCGATATTATTCGTCGGATAAGACAGCATGCCGACACCGCTAATATTCCCATTGTTGTGGTGTCTGCAAAGATGAAACAAGGACGGTTAGAGCTTAATGGCGACGCTGAAAACATTGAATGGTTAGCAAAACCCATCGATCACAAACAACTCATCAGTCTAGTAAAACAACAGTTGCTAACGTCTACACAGGCAAAAATTTTGCACGTTGAAGACGATATAGATTTACATCGAATTGTTCAGGCGATGGTCAGTGATTATATGACGCTTGATCATGCTCTCACACTGAGCCAAGCTCAATCGTTGTTAACGCAACACGCGTATGATGCTGTCTTGTTGGATATTGGTTTACCCGACGGATCGGGTTGGCGCTTAATTCCAGTGATTCAAGAAACACAGCCAACGGCTGCGATTATCGTACTGACCGGTGAGGAGATTAGTGCTGAACGATACGATACGGTTCACGGTGTGTTGATGAAAAGGCAACTGACAACTGACAGGCTTGTGGATATTATCGGCAAGCGTATTACGCGTGAGCGGTAACGTTCCTAGCGTTAATCGAGGCGCTAGACGACAACCTCGATATATCAACGACCGCCAAAAACAAAAAAACCAGCCAATGGGCTGGTTTTTATCGATGGTTCACCCGATTAGTCTTGGAACAGGCCGAGATTTTCTTTGGCGTAGGCTTCAAATTCGGTAAAGCCGCCAACGTGCGCTTGATCAACGAAAATCTGTGGCACGGTTTCAACCGGTTTGCCGACGGTTTTTTCCAAATCCGCTTTGCTGATGCCTTCCGCGTGAATATCGACATAACGGTAGTTAAAGTCATCACGGTTGGTTTTAAGATCTTCCGCTAGGTCTTTGGCGCGAACACAAAAAGGGCACCCTGGGCGACCGAAAATTACGACGAACATATTCATCTCCTTTGGCATTAATGTTGTTACTATGCCTGATAGGCGATGGAGAGAAAAGACGAATTTCCCTTTTGCACCGATAGGCAAAACCGATTGCTGTGAACGTCTATACCGAATCGCACGACCGGCGGGAGATCACGGGTGGTATGGCCGCAGAGCGTCGCTATTGTGTTGATTGCGCGTCGGCCCATAAAGGTGTACAACCAGCTCATCCCTCTTGTACGGCTCAACGTCTAATAAGGAAACATAATGAACCCAACGATTGAGACATTACTTTCTCACCGCTCTATTCGCAAATTTAGTCAAGCACCCATTTCGTCAGAGCAACTGAGCCAGATTATTGATGCCGCGCGCTCGGCGTCGAGCTCAAGCTTTTTACAATGCACCAGTATTATTCGTGTGACCGATAGCGACAAACGACGTTTACTGGCGGAATACGCGGGCAACCAAGCGTATGTAGCCGACTGCGCCGAGTTTTTGGTGTGGTGTGCGGACTTTCATCGTCATGAGCAAATCAATCCCAATGCCAAGTTGGGCTTTACTGAGCAAACGTTAATTGGCGCGATTGACGGCGCAATCATGGCGCAAAATGCGATGGTCGCAGCAGAGTCCATGGGTCTTGGCGGTGTGTATATCGGTGGGTTGCGTAACCAACCGAATAAAGTCGCCGAGTTGCTGGATATGCCTAACCATGTGTTGCCATTATTCGGTATGTGCTTAGGCGTACCTGCACAAGATCCTGAAACCAAACCGAAACTACCGGCCAGTCTTATCGTTCACGAAAATCGTTATCAGGCGATTGATGAAGCGGCGCTAAGTGACTACGACAACCAAGTGCGCGAGTATTATCAAACACGTACAGGCGGCAATAAAGACATGAGCTGGAGCGAACAAGTGTCTGCCACATTGGAAAAAGAAGCGCGTCCGTTTATGAAAGAATTTCTGCATAGTAAAGGCTTTAGTACTCGCTAACGCGCTATGCTTGAACAATTGAGTGAAAAAGCAGCATTTTGCTGCTTTTTTATTATCAAAAAACCGGAATTGCCCAGTTTTATTGGCTATTTTGGCTCTCTTGTTTATGAAAGCAACGCTAAGCGCTAAAAGTTATTTACATCTAGTCTGTAACCCGTAATATTGCCGCGTTTTTGCGCGTGATAATCACTTCTATCCGTGGTTTTGGGCGCTTATTTTGAGTATTGATAGGTTTTTTTAATAAGTAGGGCACTGATGGAAAACAAACTGGCAAATCCTGCCCCTTTAGGGCTGATGGGTTTTGGAATGACCACGGTATTATTGAACATTCATAATGCAGGGTTTTTTCCGATTGATAGCATGATTTTGGCGATGGGGCTGTTTTATGGCGGCTTAGCGCAGGTGATTGTGGGGATCATGGAATTCAAAAAAGGCAATACGTTCGGAACAACCGCGTTTACCTCTTATGGGTTGTTCTGGTTGACGCTTGTTGGCCTGATTGTGATGCCAAAAATGGGTCTGGCTGACGCAAGCCCTGCTGCCTTTATGGGTTGGTATTTGGTGTTGTGGGGTGTGTTCACTGGATTTATGTTTATTGGCTCATTGCGCTATTGCCGTGCTAAACAGTTTGTATTTGGTAGCCTGACTATCCTGTTTTTCTTACTCGCGGCGCGTGATTTTACCGGCAGTACACTCATTGGCACCATTGCCGGATTTGAAGGGATTGTGTGTGGCTTAAGCGCGATGTATTTTGCGATGGCGCAGGTGCTTAACGAGGAATATGGCCGTACCGTACTTCCGGTTGGTGAGCTAACACGTGATGCGAAAAAGCCTGCGATGGCCACCCACGCGGCTTAAATCATACCTGTGAGGGCAGTGGAAAACACACTGTCTGTTTGCGGTGTAAACGCAGATAAAAAGGCCCGGTGACGTGATGTCCCGGGCCTTTTTGATGGTTTTGATCAGCAATATAACGCGTTACTTTTCGATAGCGTGTGGCTACCTGGTGTGATTCTCTGGGATTAGCACATCACGGTGACAGCTAGGCCACCTTGTGATGTTTCACGGTATTTGGCGTTCATGTCTTTACCGGTTTCCATCATGGTTTCGATCACTTTATCTAACGACACCCGTGGCTCGGAAGAACGTTGTAGTGCCATGCGTGATGCATTGATCGCCTTCACCGCCGCAATGCCGTTACGCTCAATACACGGCACTTGCACCTGTCCAGCGACCGGATCGCAGGTAAGGCCTAAGTTGTGCTCCATTGCGATTTCAGCTGCCATACACACCTGGTGCGGATTACCGCCCATAAGTTCAGCCAAACCGGCGGCGGCCATTGAACACGCGACCCCGACTTCACCTTGGCAACCCACTTCTGCCCCAGAAATAGACGCGTTTTGTTTATATAAGCCGCCAATCGCACCGGATGCAGCAAAGTAGCGGGTATAGGTTTGCTTATCGACCGGCTCAATAAATTTATCGTAGTAGGCGAGGACGGCAGGAATAATTCCGCATGCCCCATTCGTTGGCGCGGTTACAACACGACCACCGGCGGCGTTTTCTTCGTTTACCGCAAAGGCAAACATATTGACCCAGTCCACTACCGACATGGGATCGATGTTGTATTTTTCGGTGGTTTTGAGCTGGTGATGCAACGCAGCGGCTCGACGAGGTACACGCAATGGACCGGGCAACACGCCTTCGTTTTCCATACCACGGTACATACACGCTTGCATGGTTTTCCAGATATTGGCGAAATAGGTGTCAATTTCTGCTTGGCTATGCATGCTACGCATGTTGGCCATCACTAAGCCGCTGATAGAAAAACCGGTTTCTTGCGTCAGTGCGAGCAAGCCGTCTGCGCTATTAAAGTCGTAAGGGACTTGCACCGCTTGCATGGCAGGCTGACCAAACTCGGCTTCTTCAACAATAAAGCCGCCACCAATGGAGTAGTAGGTTTTGCTCAGCACGCACTCATCGCCTTGCCAAGCATGAATACGCATGCCGTTTTCATGCAAGGAGAGGTTAGTTTGGTGAAAGTTCATGCCGCCATCACGCAAAAAGGTGACGACATGCTGCTGTTCGCCCAACGGCAATTGCTCTGTGTCTTCGACACGTTTAACAAAGCTAGGGATCGCGTCGATATCAACGGTTTCAGGGCTGTTGCCTGCGAGGCCCATAATGATCGCGATGTCGGTGTGGTGGCCTTTGCCTGTTAAAGACAAAGAGCCATAAACGTCAACCGTCACGCGGTCGACGTCGGTCAGGCGTTGGTTAGCAATAAGCGCATCAACAAAACACTGGCCGGCTTTCATTGGGCCAACAGTATGCGAGCTGGACGGGCCAACGCCAATCTTGAAAATGTCAAAAACACTGATCATGTGTTTACCTCAGTCAATGCCCTAAGGGCAATGGATTTAGTGTTTACGCCATCCGTCCATGGTATTGACTGTGCTGGCAATGCCGGTGGCTTGCCATAATGAAAGGAGCAGCGTTCACTGCTCCTGGTTATCCCGCAAACATCGATGAATGCGGCTGGGATTAATGCCCCAGTAACAGCAGTCCTATAGCACCTGCTGCGCGCGCTGATTAACGGTCATGATTAATTAAAAAAGCATGCCGTACATAATCGCTGAAATCGCGACCAAGCCCATGATAAGAACAAAGGCGTTACTGATTGTACCTGAATACTTCTGCATTGCTGGCACGTTTTTCACAGCATACATTGGCATAATAAACAGGATGGTGGCAATGATAGGGCCGCCAAGTGATTCAATCATCCCCAAAATACTTGGGTTTAGGGTCGCCACCAACCAAATGGTGAGGATCATGAAGACCACGGTAAACACGTCAATTTTCTTGCGGTTGATCGGTTTACCTGCACCACGCAGCGTTTTCACGACTAAGCCATTTAGACCTTCACGTGCGCCCAAATAATGGCCGAAGAATGAAGACACAATCGCGACAAAGGCAACCAATGGGCCCAAGAAGGAAATAAATGGGCTCTCATGCTTGTTGGCAAGGTAAGACAAAATCGCAATGTTCTCTGCTTTGGCCGCTTCCAGGTCCGCTGGTGTCAGCGACAGGACGCAAGAGAATACAAACAACATCACAAAGCCAACCAGCATCGCTGCTGCGCGCATTAGAATTTGGCCAGACTTTTGTTCTGCATCATCACCATGATCGCGACGTTGTGCCAATGAGAAAGATGAAATCGCTGGGCTGTGGTTAAACGCAAATACCAGCACCGGAATCGAGATCCAAAGAGTGATGGCAAAATCGCCAGCTGAGGGCACTTGCGACAGGGCGGCGGTGTTCCACTCTGGGATAAGATAGAGCGACATAAATACTAAGATGGCAACCAGCGGATAAACCAAGAACTGGGTGACACGCAACATCATTTTCTCGCCCAGAAGCATGATAGCCATCATTCCCAAAATCAGGGCCAGTGACAAAATTGCCCGCGGTGGTGATGCCATACCAAGCTGGTTAACCAAGAAGGAATCAACGGTGTTGGTGATGCCGACACCGTAGATCAGAACAATCGGGTAAATCGCGAAAAAGTACAACAGGGTGATGATTTTACCCGCGCCGACGCCAAAGTGCTCTTCAACCACTTCTGTGATATCGCTGCCTGCGTTTTTGGACGAGAGCACAAAACGAGACAAACCACGGTGAGCAAAAAAGGTCATCGGGCCAACTAATAAGGTCATCACAACCAATGGCCAAAAACCGCTCATCCCCGCATTGATGGGAAGAAAGAGGATGCCGGCTCCAACAGCGGTGCCAAAAAGGGAAAGCGCCCAGGTTGTGTCTTGTTTGGTCCAGCGCGGGCGCGTGGTTGCGCGGGTACCAGTCGTCGAGGTTGTTTGCATAACAATACTACTCACATTGTAGGGAACAGGAATCAGGGAAGGCGAATTCTGGCGATTTCCACGCAGAAAACCAAGCGCTAGATCGCGATATGAAAAGGCGCGCCCGGACTATTGCACCAAAATGTGACAACTATCAATAATAGAAGCGCTTTAGTGCGATTAAGTAGGCAGGTGTGTACGGTTTTGTATTGGATAAATATGCATCAAATTGCGCCAAATTCCATAGTATTGGTAGGGTTTATGGTGCGATTGACCGGAAAGTGAAACAGCGTGAGTTGACTGATCAACGCGCGTAACAGCTGGGCAGTGGCTCCCCAAACAAGATGATCGTGATGATAAAACGCACTCACAGGGTGCCATTGTCCGTCGATTAAAAACGATTGTTCTCGGATGTGGCCGGGATAACACAAGGTATCTAAGGGCACTTCAAAGCAGGCGGCCACTTCATTGGGATCCAGACAAGGCTGATAATCGGGATCCACCCAGGCAAGCACCGGATGAATATAATAGCCCGTCACCGTGGGCAAGGGACACAAGTGGCCAATGACAGCGTCGCGTGTGACGCGAATACCGGTTTCTTCCCACATTTCACGGGTGGCGGTGGCAATATTATCGTGATCGATAGACTCGCGTTTTCCGCCCGGAAAGCTCACTTGTCCCGGGTGATGTTTTAGGTGACTGGCGCGTTGGGTTAACACCAAATGAATGCCTGACGGCCTAGGCACCAGCCCGATCAATACTGCGGCGGGTTGAAAATCCGCCCCACCGAGAATGCGCGGAGATAGCCGCACGCGATTGAGAATACGGCTGTCGTGGCGCGCTAAAGGGGTGAGTGAAAATGCACGGACCACGTCGGTCGGTGATAGTCGCGTGGCCGCACCGTGATCAGCGAGGAAACACTCTCCTTCGTAGCGCGGCCAAAACCCAGGCACTGTCTGTATTGTATTGCCCAGGGGGGAGACATTTAGGGGTGAGAAATACGCCTTGTCAGCGGTGAGTAACTGCATCCACTCTCCTTAATCCTGAATAGGTGTGCCCAATGCCTCATCTTCTGCCAGTACGGGTAAAATTCGGCTCACTTTATCGAGCGTCTCCTGATATTCGGCGTCGGCTTGGCTGTCAGCAACCAACCCGCCACCTGCCCAAACATGAAGCTGTCCTTGATGACCAACCAACGTACGAATGGTAATGCTGGTATCCATTCGTCCACAGCGGCTGATATAGGCAAAGCTGCCACAATAAACATGACGACGATGGGGCTCGAGTTCTTCAATGATTTCCATTGCCCGCACCTTTGGTGCCCCGGTAATTGACCCGCCAGGAAACGCGGCGCGCAGCAAATCGAGTGCTGTCTTGTCGTCGGGTAAGCGTCCAGTCACTGTACTGACCATGTGGTGGACAGCAGGAAAACTTTCTATATCAAAGAGTTTAGGCACAGATACGGAACCTGGCGAGGCAATGCGACCAATATCATTGCGTAATAAGTCTACAATCATCAAATTTTCGGCGCGATCTTTTTCAGCCGACTTCAATGCTTGGGCGCGTTGTGCGTCTTTTTGTGGATCGGGATCGCGCGGGCGTGTGCCTTTAATGGGTTTGGTTTCTATCTGTTTGTCGTGCACCGATAAAAAGCGCTCAGGCGAGACCGACAACAGGGCGCTGTCTTGCAGGCGAATAAAGCCCGAAAACGGCGCGCCGTTGTTCGCGGCCAATTTGCGATACGCGTGCCACTCGTCGCCCTGATAGGGCGCGGAAAAGCGTTGAGCAAGATTGATTTGATAGCAATCGCCCGCGTGTAAATACGCTTGGACGGTGTCGAACTTTTGGCCGTATTGTTGCGCGGTCATGTTGGCCTGCCAAGGCCCGGTGAGAGAAAAGGGTACCGGCGAGGTTGGCGCGTGTTGCTCGGTTAGCCACTGCCATCGTTGTTGGCTATTGGGTGCAATCACCACCGCTTGGCGCTGATGATGATCGATCACCACCGCCCAGTCATAGAGCCCGACCGCCATATCCGGCACCTCGAGCTCGTCTTTCGCCAATGCCGGTAGCACTTCCACCCATCGACCGAGATCATAGCCAAAGTACCCCAAGGCGCCACCAATAAATGGCCAAGGTGCTATCGGATCCGCGGTGGGTAAAAGCTTGGCCTGAAGATCGGCCACCCAGTGAAAAGGGTCTTGCGTGTGGGTGGTGGTTGTGCCATCTGCGTAATAGGTTGTCACCTGGTTATAACGCGCAGTAATGGTGGCAACCGGATCGGCGACCAAGATATCGAAACGACTGTCTGGGTGGGTTCGCGTGGCCGAGTGGAGCAGCATCGCCCAGGGCTGGTGGGCAATCCGATCAAAGAGGGTCACCGCAAGATCCGGCGTATAATCGATGGGCGTCGTTGTCAGTGTCATGGCATTTTGTCGCTGCATTGTTCTTTTTGTGATCACGGTTGAAGCGCTGTGTGGCGCGCGAATAGCGCTAAGCGTATCATAGCTAGGCCTTTTCCGGCATGGGCCAACACAAATAACCAAGCAACGTTGTTGCCATTATCACCTTCTATAATTCGATGAGGCAACTTGGCTACATGCGATTTACATCTAGCGTCAACTGGCAATCGAGCGCTATTCGAAAATTGATCGCCAACCGATAATAACGAGGGGAAAGCTCCCCCACACTGGATACCCGCTTTGGGTCCTGCAAATGACACCAGAGGCAATGATGACCACAATTAAACAGCAAGACGTGATCGAAAGTGTTGCAGATGCCCTGCAATATATCTCTTACTACCATCCCCTTGATTTTGTACAAGCCCTTGAAAAAGCGTACAACAAGGAACAAAGCCAGGCGGCAAAAGACGCCATTGCGCAAATTCTGATTAACTCCCGCATGTCGGCGGAAGGTAAGCGTCCTATTTGCCAAGATACAGGTATTGTCACCTGTTTTGTCAAAGTGGGCATGGCGGTGCAGTGGGATCGTCATGATATGACGGTGCAAGAAATGGTCGATGAAGGGGTACGACGTGCCTACACTAACCCTGACAATCCGCTACGTGCCTCCGTGGTTGCCGATCCGGCCGGTAAACGCCAAAACACCCGCGATAATAGCCCTGCGGTGGTGCACATCGATATGGTGCCGGGCGACGCGGTGGACATTCAAATTGCAGCCAAAGGCGGTGGTTCGGAAAACAAAACTAAGATGGTGATGTTGAATCCATCTGACGATGTGGCTGAGTGGGTTGAGAAAACATTGCCGACCATGGGCGCGGGTTGGTGCCCACCGGGTATGTTAGGTATTGGAATTGGTGGCACGGCCGAGAAAGCCGCCGTATTGGCCAAAGAATCGCTCATGGAGCACATTGATATTCAAGCGCTTATCGACCGTGGTCCAAGCAATGCGGATGAAGCACTGCGGTTAGATATTTTTGATCGGGTGAACAAGCTGGGTATCGGTGCCCAAGGCTTGGGCGGCCTGACCACGGTAGTGGATGTGAAAGTAAAAACCGCGCCCACCCATGCCGCTTCTAAGCCGGTATGCTTGATCCCGAACTGTGCCGCCACACGCCATGTTCACTTTACGCTTGATGGCTCAGGCCCAGCCGAATTGGCACCACCAAAACTGGACGACTGGCCACAGGTCACCTGGGAAGTGGGGGATAACGTCCGCCGTGTTAACTTAGATACCGTGACCAAAGAAGACGTGCAGAGCTGGAAAACCGGCGAAACTGTGTTGTTATCAGGTAAGATCTTGACCGGACGCGACGCCGCACATAAACGCTTACAAGAAATGCTGCGCAATGGCGAAGGCCTTCCCGAGGGCGTCGACTTTAACGGCCGCTTTATTTATTACGTTGGCCCTGTCGATGCGGTGGGGGATGAGGTAGTCGGTCCAGCAGGCCCAACCACCTCAACGCGCATGGACAAATTTACCGATATGATGCTGGCAGAAACCGGACTCACCGGCATGATCGGTAAGGCTGAGCGCGGTCCTGCGGCGGTGGAATCGATTAAAAACCACAAAGCGGTGTACCTCATGGCGGTCGGCGGTGCCGCGTACTTGGTATCAAAAGCGATCAAAAAAGCGCGCGTGGTCGCGTTTGAAGATCTCGGTATGGAGGCCATTTACGAATTTGAAGTGGAAGACATGCCCGTGACCGTAGCGGTTGATGCGCAAGGGCAAAACGCGCACCAGATTGGCCCGGATACCTGGAAGGTGAAGATAGCTGAAATGGATGATTAATCCGTCAATTGGACCTGTTCGGCTTAACGCCAGTTTGCGTTAATGAGAAGACGTTGAGTCGGGCGGAGCCTAAGCGGATAGACGTCATAAAAAATGCGCCAATTTGGCGCATTTTTTGTCTACCGATCGATGTTGCCCGTTTGGACATCACTGCGTGGGCTAAGCCACTTCCTCTTCTTCCAGATCGAACGACGCGGCAATCAGGTTACGCGTGTATTCGTGTTGCGGGTGATGGAAGATTTCTTCTGGTGTGCCCGCCTCCATGACTTTGCCGTTTTGCATGACCATGACGCGGTCTGATAGCGCACGAACCACACTCAAGTCATGGCTGATAAACAGATAGCCAATATTGTGACGCTGTTGAATGTCTTTCAACAAATCAATCACGGTCAACTGCACTGAACGGTCCAATGCAGAGGTTGGTTCGTCGAGTAAGATAAACGCAGGATTCAAGATCAAGGCGCGTGCAATCGCAATTCGCTGACGCTGACCGCCTGAGAACTCGTGCGGATAACGGTTAATCGCGGAACTATCGAGACGTACTTCATAAAGGGCATCTTTTACCCGATCGAGACGCTCTTTTTTGTCGAGCTCTGGAAAGTGAGTGCGCAAGCCCTCAGCCACAATTTCACCGACCGTCATGCGGGGTGACAGTGAGCCAAATGGGTCTTGGAACACCATCTGCATATCGCGGCATAGCGCTTTATTCTCACTGTTTTTTATTTCGTGGATATCGTGACCTCGAAAACAGACTCGGCCTTCGGCAACGGGCAACAAGCGCATAATTGCGCGGCCCAGGGTCGATTTACCCGATCCAGACTCGCCCACGATACCTAAGGTCTCGCCACGGCGTAGCGATAAGCTAATGTCGCTCACCGCTTCAAAATAGCGTTTGTTGCCGCCAAAGAAGTCAGCACCAAGGAAATACTTGATGGTGACATTATCCACGGTTAGCAAGTTTTCTGAATCCTCGTTGACAGCCGCTTTGCGACCACGCGGTACCGCGTCAATCAGCATTTTGGTGTAATCTTCTTGCGGATTATCGAACAAGGCTTTGGTGTCGTTGGTTTCAACCACTTCACCTTTACACATCACCACAACGCGGTCGGCTAAGTGTTTCACCACGGCCAAGTCATGGGAGATAAACATGATCGCCATGCCCATCTTTTGCTGCAGTTCGCCAATCAAGTTCAATACTTCGGCTTGTACCGTTACATCCAGGGCCGTTGTTGGCTCATCGGCGATCAGCAAGTCAGGCTCATTCACTAGGGCCATAGCAATCATGATGCGTTGCAATTGGCCGCCTGAAAACTCATGCGGGTATTTTTGCAATGCGCTAGTGGGGTTAGGAAGGTGGACTAAATTAAGGAGATCGATAATCCGCTGCTTGGCCTTGTCTGACGTGGTGCGGTGGTGACACTGAATGGCTTCGGTTAACTGCTCGCCAACGCGCATATACGGGTTCAGTGAAGTCATTGGCTCTTGGAAAATCATCGCGACACGATCACCGCGCATTTTCTGAATTTGCTTGGTCGACAAGGTCAGAACATTGGTATCGTTAAAGCTTACTTGCGATTCAGGTATTACCACAGCGTTATTGGGCAGCAGGCCCATCACGGCACTGCTAGAGACCGATTTACCCGATCCTGATTCGCCAACGACAGCCACGGTTTCACCGGGCATGATGTCAAAGCTTACGTTTTTAACGGCATCGACCATACCGTCGTTGGTAGTAAATGACACGCTCAAGTTTTTGACACTGAGCAGTGGCTTAGAAGCAGATGAAGACATCATCACCTCACTGGTTGATTATTCGACGTCCCGAGCTTGCCGGTGCCTTCTGCACGACAATAACGTGCATAATATGGACTGCGGCGATGGCTCGATGATTTGGGTTACGCCTGCTGGATTACCGAGCAAACGTGAGTCATTCATGTGGGGTCATCATTGCTTGCGATGGCTTTGCAATGTACGCCCTGATGCGGATATCAGCCAGCTGGTGCCTTTGAACGGCTTACGCCAGTGGAAGAGGTAGGATACGAGTGTCGCGATAACCGAAAGACGCTTAAGGTTACCTCTCCTTGCGAACACAGCTTTTCAACATCATCCGGTGTTGAAACCAAGCAGCGTGAATATCCATATATCAACAACACAATAAACGATTCGGATATAAAAGCAAATCGTTATTATAAGCAAGGTTTGTGATGTGAGAGTTTGACCGAGCAGGCAAAAAGAAAAGCGCGCGACGGATTCGTTTTGGTGTCGCGCGCGTATCGATTAAGGGTTACGTCGTTTAGCTGCGGTCGAACGCTAGACGCGTGGAGTAACGATTCTCACTGTGCTGACCGTGCTCAAACGCGACTTCGCCATTAACGAGAGTCATCTCAATGCTTGACCCAAAGGTGTGGCCGTCAAACGGTGACCACTGGCACTGATAAAAGAGATTTTCTTGGCTGACTGTCTGAGTTTGGTTCAGATCCACCAGTACTAAGTCGGCCCAGTAGCCTTCACGAACGAAACCGCGCTCTTTCACCTGATAGCGAACAGCCGGCGCATGAGCCACTTTTTGTACCACCAACGGCAAATCAAAAATCCCGCGATGATAAAATTCTAACGCCACTTGCAAGGCATGTTGCACTAAGGGCAGACCGGCTGGGGCGCTGAAGTAGGTATTTTGCTTCTCTTCAAAGGTGTGCGGCGCATGATCGGTGGCAATTACATCGATAACCCCGTCTTTCACCGCTTGAATGAGCGCTTGCTGGTGGTGCGCCTCTTTGATCGCAGGATTACATTTGATCAGTGTCCCTTTGCTGTCGTAGTCGTCGCGATTAAAAAACAGGTGATGAACACAGGCTTCGGCAGTGATTTGCTTTTGCTGCAAGGCTTCTAGGGTTTTAGCAGGCTCAAACTGGTACAGCTCGTCTTCGGTCGTCAGATGCAATACATGCAAGCGTGTCCCGTGTTTTTTGGCTAAGTTAACCGCCAGTTGCGACGATTTTAAGCACGCTTCTTTGGAACGAATATGGGCGTGCGCATCAATGGGGACGTCGTCGCCATATTTTTCCCGATATATGCCTTCCAGTTCATTGATCATTGGCGTGTCTTCGCAATGGGTTGCGATCAGCGTTGGGCAGTCGGCAAAAATCGCGTTCAGTGTTTCAGGATCGTTGACCAACATGTTCCCGGTTGACGCGCCCATAAATACCTTCACGCCACACGCAGCGTTGGGATCAAGACGACGGATCTCATCGATATTGTCGTTAGTAGCGCCAAGATAAAAGGCGTAATTGGCATGACTGGATTGTGATGCGCGTTGATACTTTTCTTCCAGTGCCTCTCGCGTAGTGGTCGGCGGGTTAACGTTGGGCATTTCCATGTAGGTGGTGATGCCGCCGGCAACCGCGGCTTTCGATTCAGTGGCAATGGTGCCTTTTTTCGGGAAGCCAGGTTCACGAAAGTGAACTTGGTCATCAATCATTCCGGGTAATAGGTGTTTACCGGTTGCATCAATCACGCGACAATCGGCGGCCGCAGGGGCACTGATGTCGCGAGCAATCTGGCTAATGCGGCCATTTTCGATCAGTACATCGGTCTCAACAACGTGTCCCTCGTTGACGACAGAAGCGTTTTTGAAAAGCAGGGTGGTCATGGTGTGATCCTTACATGTCAATGCATCGGTGCTATGGTAACGCAATCGATTACTTGATTCAGCCCCTGTTTTTACCGGGGATTGACGGATATTTCACCGCGCATTGACCGAATTGTTGCACATTCGTACCGTTAGCATATTGCCCTTCATTGGGGGCTGCCGCATACTTGGCCGACACACAATCATAAAAGGGAATCGACCATGGCGGAAGAAACTATTTTCAGCAAAATCATTCGCAAAGAAATCCCCGCGGATGTTGTCTATCAGGATGAACTTGTTACTGCCTTCCGTGATATTAATCCGCGCGCGCCGGTTCATGTGCTTATTGTACCCAACAAATTGATCCCAACGACCAATGATGTGGAGCCAGATGATGAGCTCGCGCTCGGGCGTATGATTACCGTGGCCAAGAAAATTGCAGCGGACGAAGGGGTTGCCGAAAACGGCTATCGTTTGATCATGAACTGTAATCAACATGGTGGCCAAGAGGTCTATCATATCCACATGCATTTAGTGGGTGGGCGAGCGCTTGGGCCCATGGTGGTGGGTTAACACATTAAATATGAATGAAACCATGAAAACCGCGAACCTTGAGTGGTCACGCCGATGGACGAAAAAATGGGGCAAGTTGCGCTTGCCTCAACTAATGGTGGGCGCGCTCGTGCTGTTACTCGCAGGGTGTGCGCCTCGCTACCAGCCGGTTAACCCGCCGTCAGAAACCAACCGCGCAGCACGTTTATCAGATTCGCAGGTGCATAACGGCATTGATCGCGCCATGCGTGCTGCGGTGGAAGCCTTATTGGCGAGTGAGCCTTTAAAGGTATCGCCGGTGACCTTGGTCCAACCGATCCAAAATAGCAGTGGCGATTATTTTCCTACCCCAAGGTATTCAACGCAGTTGCAAGCGGGCTTAATCGAATCCGGTCGGATAACGCCTGTTCCTGAAGCGAGAGTACAGGCGGTCCGCGCCTCGTTAGGGTTGGCAGCGAATCAGGTGCTGGTGGATCCCGCGACCATTATGCAATATGGCCGCATGCTGGGTGCGCAGTATCAACTGAGCGGTAAAATCACTGGTCAGGCCCCTTATCAGCTGAGTTTGCAGTTAATGGACTTACAGTCAGGAGTGATCGCTTGGCAGGATGTAGAACGCTTTGTCAGCCGTTGAATGGTCTCCTGCTCTGGCGCAGACCTTATCTACCGCACTGACGCGCTATTATGGTGTCCCTACCGAGGTTACCGGTGTCGAGCCGTTGGCAGCGGGCCTGACAAATCGCTGTTTACGACTCACCGACTCACAGGGGGGGCGCAGTGTTTGGCGTCCCTATGGTCGAGCGGCGAATGCTTTTGCCATTGACCGTGCGCGTGAAGCTCAGGCGCAATCTTTGGCCGCTGAGCATGGGCTGGCGCGTCAGCCGATTGTCCACAACGGCGAAGGATTATTGGTGCCTTGGGTGGATGGCGAACCGCTTTGTAATCTAAAAACCGATCAGGCATCGATCCTTATTCCACTTTTATCCCGTATTCACCAACTGCCGACGGATCTGGAAACCGCGTCCGTCGAGGCACAATGCGCTCATTATGAAAAGCAACTGCCTGATGGTGTGGTAGCGCGTTTACACCGGCTCAAACATAAGGTGCTCGCACACAGCCCGCTCCCAACGTATGAGCCATCGGCGGTGTGCCACATGGACTTGGGCGCTTACAATGTGGTGATCGAGCCGGATGGTAACCCGTGTGTGCTTGATTGGGAGTATGCCCGCGCCGGTGATCCTTATCTTGACATCGCGCTCTTTTGTCGTGCTAATGGCTGGTTACCACACACTGTGGTGGCGCGTTATTGCGCTCTGCGGCAACTAAAATCGGTGAATGTTATCCTCGCACGCGTCATCGCTTGGTTGCCGTTTAGCGACTATTTAGCACTATGTTGGTATGAGGTGGGGGCGAATCTGTATGGGTTACCTGCGTACAATCAAGCAGCGGAGCTGCTGTATCAACAGCTTTCAGAGTAGACCGCCCGCTACATTCGGATAAATCCCTCGTAGCTGACGCCTAGGCGAATAAGGATAAGGAGACAATATGGTCAAGGATTGCAAACGGCGGTGTCGAACAGGCTGGCTTGTGGGCTGTCTGTTGGTGCTTGCGGGATGTACCACGGAGCTTGCGTACAATACGTTGCCGTTTTGGATTCACTATTACCTGGACGATATTGTCGACCTGACCGCCACCCAATCGCGCCAAGTAAAAGCGGACCTCGATGCAGTTCAGCAATGGCATCGCGTGGAAGAGTTGCCTCGGTTAGCGGATCGGCTCACCTTGATCGCCGCGCAAAGTACGGAACGGCAAACATGGGACCAGTTGCGCGATCATCAAGCTGGGTTTAAAACTCGGATACAAGCCACGCTCAATGCACTGATCCCGGCGACGACGCGTTTATTGCAAAGCCTGGATGATCGTCAGGCTGAGCGATTGACCCAATTTTTAAAAGACGAAATTGCTGAGGCACAAGCGCGCCGTGACCAGCAATCACCGCAAGAACGGCTAGCCGAGCAACAAGAAGAGCTTGAAGAGCGCACTGAGGGTTGGGTCGGACACACCACAGACAGCCAAGCGCCATTCTACGCTGAGATGGCGGACTACCAGCAACGCGCGATGCCGACCTTCATTACGGTACGTGAGCAGTTGCAAGCGCGGCTATTTAACCTGATTGAGACACGCCAACGCGATGACTTGGACAGTCAACTGCGTCAATGGGTGGATGACCTCGTCGCCTGGCGCGGTGGTAGTGATACGCAGACAGACATGGCGATCTATCGCTCTCGGCGCCTTGACTGGTTACTCAGGTTCGATAAAAGCTTGGATGATGATCAACGCACGCATTTGAGAGAAGAACTTGAGCAATGGGCGTCGCGTTTGCAAGGCATGGCTGGATAAAAATACCCTGATCCTCGCTAGGGTGATCTTGCTCATTTTTGCGTGTAAGCAGCTATGCTATTGATAAAGGCCATTACATTCTTAGCGCAATCAGCAAGGACCGCTTATGATCATCTATCTGCATGGCTTTGATGCCACCAGTCCAGGCAACCACGAAAAAGTGCTTCAACTTCAATTTGTTGACGACGATGTTCGCACCATTAATTACAGCACCCTGCACCCCAAACATGATATGCAGCACTTACTTAAACAGGTGCAAACGCAGATCGAAGCCAGCCAGGATCCTAACCCATTGATATGTGGTGTTGGGCTAGGCGGGTATTGGTCAGAGCGAATTGGATTTTTGTGCGGGATAAAGCAGGTTCTGATCAACCCTAACTTGCACCCTCAGGAAAATATGCCGGGCAAAATCGACCGTCCTGAAGAGTACGAAGATATTGCAACTAAATGTGTCACTGATTTTCGTCAGCGCAACCAGCAGCGGGCGTTGGTTATCCTATCACGTGAAGACGACGTGCTAGACAGTCAACGTAGCTATCATCTGCTTTCACCTTTCTATCCTGTGCGTTGGGATGAGGCGCAAACCCATAAATTTAAAAACCTTTCTACGCATCTACAAGCGATTGCGCACTTTAAGAAGTCTACCTGATGATCACTTTCCCGTATCGAGCGTATAGCTAGGCTATTGTTATACGCGCTTAGTGTTATTTTCCTACATTTTATCCGTAAATAAAGCACAGACAAGGGTCGAAGTGATCGCCATTTTACGGCAAAATGAGCGGGCGTGCTGACCAACTACACAGCAATAAACCACACGCACTGATACAGATTATGTCGTTAGTCACTAACAAATAGAAAGTGGCGTACTTAAGACCGATTTTAGCTAGTGGCATACGTGCGGCTAGCGAGTGTTTTTTAATTAAGGTAAGGATGTAGAAGTGACCAAAATTATCGTTGTCGGCGGTGGTGCAGGCGGGCTTGAGCTCGCGACCAAGCTAGGCCGCACGTTAGGCCGCAAACGCCGTGCTGAAATCACCCTCGTCGATAAAAACAGTAGTCATTTATGGAAACCCCTGCTGCACGAGGTGGCCACGGGATCGATGGATGAAGGCGTCGATGCATTAAGCTATCGCGCGCATGCTAAAAATCATGGGTTTGATTTCCAAATGGGCACATTGTGGGATATTGATCGCGAACGTAAGGTGATCACCCTCGCGCCCATGTATGACGAGAATAACGAGCTATTAATGCCCGAGCGTGAGCTCGAATATGACACCTTAGTGATGGCGATTGGCTCGACCTCTAATGACTTTAATACCCCTGGCGTGCGTGACAATTGTATTTTCCTGGATAACCCGAAACAGGCACACCGTTTCCGCCGTGAAATGAACAATGAGTTTATGCGCCTGCACGCGAAACACGGTGACGGCAGTGTTGATATTGCCATTGTCGGTGCGGGGGCGACAGGCGTTGAATTGTCGGCTGAGCTGCATAATGCGATTAAAGAGCTGCGCAACTATGGTTTCCGTGACCTCGAGAACTCTAAGTTGAATGTGACCTTGGTTGAAGCAGGCGAGCGAATCCTACCTGCGTTACCGCCACGTATTTCTAGTGCCGCGCATCAAGAGTTATTAAAACTCGGCGTAACAGTAAAAACCAACACCTTTGTGGTAAAAGCTGATGAAGATGGCCTAGAAACCAAATCGGGTGAACGTATCCATGCTGACATTATGGTTTGGGCTGCGGGGATTAAAGCGCCTGATTTCTTGAAAGATATTGCGGGTTTAGAAACCAACCGCATTAATCAGCTTGAGGTGAAAAACACCTTACAAACGACCCGTGACGACGATATTTTTGTGATTGGTGATTGTGCGGCGTGCACGCAGGAAGATGGCAGTAAAGTGCCACCGCGCGCGCAGTCTGCTCATCAAATGGCGAGCCTGTGCTTTAGCAATATTGTTGCGAAAATGAACGGGCGTGAACTTAAACCTTATGTGTTTAAAGATCATGGTTCGCTGGTTTCCTTAAGCCGCTTTTCCACGGTTGGCAGCTTAATGGGGAACCTGACCAAAGGCTCAATGATGATCGAAGGACGCATCGCGCGTGTGGTTTATATTTCTTTGTATCGCATGCATCAAATTGCGTTGCACGGCTATGTAAAAACCGGCTTGATGATGTTAGTCGGCCGCATTAACCGTGTGTTACGTCCAAGCTTGAAGCTGCACTAAAGTGAGATAACACGCCTAATCTAAACCGGGGCCTGTCTCCGGTTTTCTTTTTGAAGATGGCGCTTTTGCGATAATTGTTGCTCAATGGCGCGAAAGTCGTCACAATGGCGCCGCAATCAAGATTATTGATATCACTTCTAGAGCAACCCTCCTGAACGCCGAGTTTTTCTCATACAACGATATTGATATTCATGCCCTTAAGCGACGGGTAGGGTGTCTACACGTGGCGACATTTTTTATTTATTGAGATCAATTGATGAGTTTCTCCTCTTTAGGACTATCTGCACCACTCCTTAAAGCCGTGCAAGAGCAAGGCTATACCATCCCATCACCGATTCAGGCTAAAGCGATTCCGGCAGTGATTGAAGGCCAAGATGTGATGGCTGCGGCGCAAACCGGCACCGGTAAAACCGCTGGGTTTACGTTACCGATTTTAGAACGTTTGCAAGCCGGTAAACGTGCACGCCCGAATCACGTTCGCACTTTGATTTTAACGCCAACGCGTGAACTCGCCGCACAAGTTCATAAAAACGTTGAACAATACAGTCAGTACACGCCGCTGACCTCGCTGGTGGTGTATGGTGGGGTGAAGATAAACCCGCAAATGATGAAATTGCGTAAAGGGGCCGACGTCCTCGTGGCAACGCCGGGTCGTTTATTGGATCTGTATAACCAAAATGCCGTCAACTTTTCGCAACTTGAAGTGTTGGTGCTGGATGAAGCCGATCGCATGCTGGATATGGGCTTTATTCGTGATATCCGTAAGATTTTGGCCGCTTTGCCTGCGAAACGTCAGAATCTATTGTTCTCAGCCACCTTCTCGGATGAGATCCGTCAACTTGCCAAAGGCATGGTCAACAATCCGGTTGAGATTTCGGTCAGCCCTGCTAACCAAGCGGCGACCAGTGTCGAACAGTGCATTTATCCTGTTGATAAAAAGCAAAAAGCGCCGATGCTCTTATCGTTAATTGCCGATAACAACTGGCAACAAGTGTTGGTCTTTAGTAAAACCAAGCACGGTGCCAATCGTCTGTCGCGTTATTTAGATGAGTATGGCGTCAGTGCTGCCGCGATTCACGGTAATAAAAGCCAAGGCGCACGTACCAAAGCACTGGAGCAATTCAAAACCGGTGATGTCCGTGTGCTTGTCGCGACCGATATTGCCGCGCGTGGCATCGATATTGCGCAATTACCACAAGTGGTTAACTTTGATTTGCCCCATGTCGCTGAAGATTATGTTCACCGTATTGGACGGACCGGACGGGCCGGCGCTGTGGGTCATGCGATTTCGCTCGTCTGTGCCGACGAAGCTAAAGATCTCTTTGCGATTGAACGTCTAACCAAGCAAGTGTTACCGCGCCTTAGCCTTGAGGGTTTCCCAGTGGCGAATCCACTGCCGGAGTCCCGGTTAGATACGCGACCACTGAAGCCGAAAAAACCGAAGAAGCCAAAGCAGTATCAAGATGGCCAACGTTCGGGCGAAAAAGCACGAGGGCATAAACCGATGAGTAAAAATCGTCGCCATACGGGCAAGCCGGGCGCGAAACCGTCATCCTCATAGTCTGACTGGGGCTGTGAGCGTGAAACTAAAAAAGCCGGCTTGATGTGCCGGCTTGATGTGCCGGCTTTTTAATGCGATTTTTTTGATGAGCGGCTTTCAATAAACGGCTTTCAATGAGCGACTGTCGATTAACCGTTATTGACTTTGCGGACCTGAATAATTAATCCCATCATTGGATTATCGAGATAATGTGTTTCACCACTGCGCATACGGCGTTTGTGGGTAAACGCATAAGGC
The DNA here is from genome assembly GCF_001995405.1 of Salinivibrio sp. AR640. Classification (NCBI taxonomy): domain Bacteria; kingdom Pseudomonadati; phylum Pseudomonadota; class Gammaproteobacteria; order Vibrionales; family Vibrionaceae; genus Salinivibrio; species Salinivibrio sp. AR640. The sequence continues at coordinate 40,841 of NZ_MUFD01000021.1, forward strand.
TGCAAGTAGCGTTCAACATGGTATTGTTTTTCTACTTTTTGTAGCCCTGCCACTTGCACATCGTTATTTTGATTCGCGGCAGCATCGGCGCGTTGCAGTGGCATATCAATGATGTCTTCAACTAAAGCGCGACGTTCAGTCGGCTCGCGTAACACCATATCGGCCTCGACATATAAGTAATGCTGAACATAGACACGTAGTGTGCCGTCAAGTTCATACAATCCCTGCGGTGTCGCGGGCTCGGAGACGCTTTGTTCGTCCCAGTCTTTGCGGCTTAAGCCATCGGTAGGGTCGTCAGCGGTCTTCGGCTCAGGTGTTGCTTTGATCGGCGTGCCGTCGGGATTAAAACTTGCGCGATAGTCTTTTCCTGCCATCACTCGCAGTAAAGGCAGTGCCGCTCGACCACTGTCATCTTGGCGCCATGCCACATGAACCATGGGCGTAAAGCCTGCATGGTTTTTTAATTTGTTGTAGGCATCGTTAAGTTGCCATTGGTTAGGTGACAATGGCGTTAACCCGGCGTCTTGTAACGCGCGTTGATTGGTGACTGGCACGCCGCGGCTCACACTGCTCTCGCTGTCTTGCGATGGCCAGTTTTCTTCTACGCTTGCAGGATCTTGGTTGCGCTTAAAAACAATTAATTCGACATCATAAAGCCGTTTAGCCCAGACGGGCTGGCTTAATGACAACAGTAATAACACCACAAGTCCTTTTAGGCCTGCGGCTGAGCGCCAATCTTTCGCGGGACGTTGATGATTTCTCACTGGTTACTCCATTGGTAATGAAAGGCGACGTTGTCAGCCGCCTTTCATTGGGTTTGTTGACGCACTAGGCGACTAACTGATGGCTCGCAAATTGAGTCAACAGCTCATCAATAAAGTTCATCCGCTCGCGTCGGTCGGTGAGCGTTTCGACAAACTTGATCTTAGTTGGCCCGTCAAACTTAAACTTATCTGGGCGCGATTGTAACAGTCCCACTAAAAATCCGGGATCAATTTGCGCGTTTTCATGAAACTCCACTAAGCCACCCCGTTCACTGGCCTCGATCTTCTTCACGCCTAGGCTCGCGGCACGTATTTTCAGTTGCTGAATGTGGAGGAGGTTCTTCGCCGCATCAGGCAGTAATCCAAAGCGGTCAATCAGCTCGACTTGCAGCTCGTTCATGTCGTCGTTGGACTTGGCGCTGGCAATGCGTTTATACATCGATAGGCGCATATTAATGTCTGGAATATAGTCATCCGGTAATAGGGCAGGTAGCCGCAATTCAATGTCGGTCTGTTCATTGAGCAGTGCATCTAGGCTTGGCTCTTTGCCCTCTTTTAAGGCTTCAACCGCTTGCTCTAACATATCCATGTAGAGGGTAAAGCCAATCGATTGAATTTGGCCGCTCTGCTCATCGCCCAATAACTCGCCCGCCCCACGAATTTCCAAATCTTGCGTCGCGAGAGTAAAACCAGCCCCCAAATCTTCCAGCGCGGCAATGGCGTCGAGTCGTTTGACCGCATCTTTGGTCATGCGTTTTGGATGTGGCGTGAGCAGATACGCATAGGCTTGGTGGTGTGAGCGTCCAACACGGCCACGCAACTGATGAAGCTGCGCCAAGCCAAAGTGATCGGCGCGATCAATAATAATGGTGTTGGCTGAGGGAATATCGATGCCGGTTTCGATGATGGTGGTACACACCAATACATTGTACTTTTGGTGATAGAAATCACTCATGATTTTTTCTAGCTCACGCTCGCGCATTTGCCCATGCGCCACGGTCACGCGAGCTTCAGGGATCATGTCACTGATTTCATTCGCGGTTTTTTCTATTGTCTCGATATCGTTGTGCAAAAAGTACACTTGCCCCCCGCGCATGATTTCGCGCAAGAGCGATTCTTTGATCAAGTTGTCTTCGCGCTCGCGGACAAAAGTCTTCACCGCTAAGCGTCGTGAGGGCGGGGTCGCAATAATCGACAGATCACGCATGCCACTCATGGCCATATTGAGTGTCCGGGGGATCGGTGTGGCAGTGAGCGTGAGAATATCAACATTGGCACGCATAGCTTTGATTTTCTCTTTTTGACGTACCCCAAAGCGGTGTTCTTCGTCGACAATCAGTAAGCCTAAATCCCGTACTTTGACATCGGATTGCAGTAACTTATGGGTGCCGATCAGTATGTCGACTTTGCCGGCTTCGCAATCGGCCATGATCGCTTTTTGCTCTTTGGCAGATTTAAAACGTGAGAGCACTTCAACCCGCACTGGCAGGTTAGCGAATCGATCGCGGAAGTTTTCAAAGTGTTGTTGCGCGAGCAAGGTGGTTGGCACTAATACAGCAACTTGCTTACTGTTGTTTACGGCGAGGAACGTCGCCCGCATTGCCACTTCCGTTTTGCCGAAGCCAACATCGCCGCAGACCAGGCGATCCATGGCGATTGGGCGGCACATGTTGGATAACACCGCATTAATCGCTTGGGACTGATCTGCGGTTTCTTCAAACGGGAAGGTGGCTCGAAATGTTTGATAGGCCTCTTTGTCGTGAGTAAAGGTAAAGCCTGGCTTAGTTTCGCGTTTGGCATAGACATCCAAAAGCTCTGCGGCGACATCACGGACTTTTTCGGCCGCACGGCGACGGGCTTTTTCCCACGCTTCGCCGCCTAATTTATGGATAGGTGCGGTGTCTTCCGCTCCACCAGAGTAACGGCTAATTAAATGCAATGCGCCAACAGGCACATACAGTTTGGCTCCTTGCTGGTATTCGAGCGTCATGTATTCGGTTTTTAAGCCGCCGGCCTCTAAGGTCTGCAAACCTTGATAGCGGCCAATACCGTGCTCAAGGTGAACCACTGCTTGTCCCGGTTTGAGCTCTGCCAAGCTGCGGATTACCGCATCATTACTGACGGTTTGTTTGCGTTTTTCGCGTCGGCGTTGTTGCACGGCGCGCTCGCCGAACATGTCACTTTCGCAGATCAGGGCAAATTGGCGCGGGTTATCAATAAAGCCTTGATCCACCGGACCGATGATTAAACCAAAACGACCGGGTTGTGATAGGGCTTCGGATAAGCCATCTGCGACCATAGGGCGGATTTTCGCTTGGCTAAGTAAATCCAACAATGCTTCGCGTCGACCTTCCGATTCGACCGAGAAAATCACCTTACCGCTGTACGCTTCGCTAAATTGACGCAATGCGGCCAACGGCTCTTTCGCTTGGTGGTTAACGGTCAGTGACGGCAGTGGCGAGATGTCCAGATTCTCGCGTCCGGCTTTTTTTGTGACGCTGTCACTTTCAAGCTTAAGCCGAGGGTACTGTTTGAGTGTCGCAAACAGGGTGTCTTTGCTCAGCCATAGTGCATCGGGAGGAAGCAGTGGACGCAGCGGATCAACACGGCGTTGATCATAGCGGTTGGCGACATCTGCTTCAAAGTGGCTGATCGCCGCATCGATATCGCCGACCGATAAGATAAGTGTGTTGTCAGGCAAATAATCGAACAAGGTTTCGGTTTGCTCGAAAAATAGCGGCAGCCAATATTCAATCCCCGCTGGCCAGGTTTTTTTGCTGACTTGCTGATAAATCGACTCAGGCTCTCGGCGCGCTTCAAAGTGTTCACGAAAACGGCCGCGAAAGTATTCAACGGCGGCATCATCGGTAGGAAACTCATGAGCCGGCAGTAATTGGATCTGCGTCAGTTCGCCGGTTGAGCGCTGGTTTTCCGGATCAAATTGACGAATGGTATCGACTTCATCATCAAAAAAGTCAATGCGATAGGGTTCGTCGCTGCCCATTGGGAATAAATCAAGAATGGAGCCGCGGCTGGCAAATTCACCATGTTCCATCACCTGATCAACATGGCGGTAGCCGGCATCGGTGAGTTGATCACGTAGCTTTTCGAGCGAAAGAATATCGCCTTTTTTCACCATCAACGCATGTTGGTGCAAAAACTGTCTTGGTGTGACGCGTTGCAGTGCCGTACTGGCCGGTGCGATTAATACGCCCGTTTTCTGGTGCGGCAGTTGATACAAGCAAGATAGGCGTGCCGAGATAATGTCTTGGTGGGGCGAAAAACTGTCGTACGGCAGCGTTTCCCAGTCCGGAAAAATATCGCACTCACCTTGGGTGAACTGGCGAATGGCCGGCTGTAATCGCATCGCGGTTTGGTTATCCGGGACCAATAGAAAAACCGGGCCCGCATGCTGTTGGGTTAAGGTTGCAATCGCTAGCGGAAGCGCGGCCCCTGCTAGGTTACCAAGGTGTTTAACGTCGCCGGGGCCCGTGGGCAGAGTGAAAGCGTAGAGCGGTTGTTGGGTCATGAGTTTAACTGCTTGATTGTTTTCGGTCGCGTGCGCGTTTTTTTAAGAGTTTTTGCTGATGATACAACGCGGCACGAATGAGAGTGTCTTGGTCTTCTTCCAATAACCGGGTGTACTGGATTTGGATCAAATAGTGAGGCTGATTGCCATCGTCTTCTTGGTGATGCTCGCAATCGGTCACCACGCCGTAGCAATAAATGGCTGTGGGTGGATGATCAAGGAACAGCTTGACGCGTGCATGTACTCCAAGTGCTAACGGCGATGGACTCAGGTACGAAAAACGACTCGCCCCAAAGGTATGGGTGATAAAGCGGTGAGAAGGCTGATCTTCATGGCTGAGCATGTAGCCCATCATCAGTGTGAGCTTTTCGTTTTGAGTCTGCAAAATGCGGAACAATGCTGACGCGTCATTAGGGTCAATCGACTGTAAATCCTTTTCCACGTCAGCATCAAGCTGGCCGCATTGGCTCGCCAAGCGAAATGGCGCGGGGATCTCCGCGATGAAGCCATCCGCGTCCGGTTGCGGTTGATTGTCGGCGAGAGGCTCCACATTTATCCGCATGGCCGCTCGCACAGAGAAGTATTCGTCTTGGCTCATCACTGTGCCTTTACATTGCTATTGTATTCATGATTATCACGCACCCTTACCGAGAGGTAAAGGTTAGCGATACTTTCTCGCCCTAAAGGCATGGATTTGTATTATCCAGAGGGGTTAAATGCGGCGGTTAACTTGGCGAGCCTGGCTTGGACAGGTATGCTTGCAGCGAATCAAAACAATAAGCTAGGTGTGCTATGTATCAACCTTTGTCGGTGTTTATTGGTCTGCGCTATTTGCGTGGCCGTTCAGCCGACCGCTTTGGGCGTTTTGTCTCGTCGATGTCTACCGCGGGGATCGCGATCGGTGTATTGGCGTTGATTACGGTGTCATCGGTGATGAATGGATTTGAAGCCCAACTCAAAGGCCGCATTTTAGGGGTGTTGCCCCATGCGATTATCGCCAATGGCCAGTTAGGATCGACACCATCGACCATAGAGCAGTGGCCGCATGTGGTCGATACCGCGCCGATAAAAACCACCGATGCGGTGATTCAAAGCCGTAATGGCCTCAGTGCCGGTTTACTTGAAGGGATTGATCCGAAGGCGACAGAGCCGCTGGCGTCCCACCTTTTGCAAGGTGATATGTCGGCACTGCGTCCGGGACGCTATCAAGTGATGATAGGGCGCGCGATGGCATCTGAGTTGCAATTACGGGTCGGAGATTCGGTCCGAGTCATGGTCACCAGTGCTAGTCGTTTTACGCCCATCGGTCGGATCCCAGCGCAACGTTTATTTACCGTGGGTGGGATTTTTCATACTGGCACGGATGTCGATAACCAGTTGATGCTGGCCAACATTGAAGATGTCGCAAAACTGAGTGGTATTTCCCCAAACCAAGCGAACGACTTACGGTTATTTTTAGATGATCCATTTGCGATTACCCAGCTTAAACCCAAGGCCGATCCTGCCACCTGGACCGATTGGCGACGTTGGCGTGGTGAGCTCTTTCAAGCGGTGAAAATGGAAAAAAACATGATGAGTTTGATGCTGAGTCTGATCATTGTGGTGGCGGCATTTAACATCATTTCCGCGCTGATCATGGTGGTGATGGAAAAACAATCCGAGGTCGCGATTTTAAAAACACTGGGCATGAAAGATAGAGACATTGTGGCTGTCTTTATCGCTCAAGGCAGTTTAAGTGGTCTGGTTGGTGCTGCCATTGGGGGCGTGCTTGGTGTATTGATTGCATCATACATCAACGAAATCATGGCGATATTCGGAGTGAGTCTATTGGGTAACGGCTTAGCGTTGCCTGTGGTTGTTAATCCGTTTCAAGTTGCCATGATACTCGGCTTAGCCGTTGTGCTAAGCGTGTTGGCAACCTTATTCCCTGCATTTAAAGCAGCATCTGTTCACCCTGCTGAGGCACTGCGTTATGAGTAAATCTTTGTTGTCCTGCCACCGTGTCAGTAAAACCTATCAAGAAGGTGGGCAATCAACCTGTGTGTTAAACCAGGTGTCAATGACAATAGCCCCGGGCGAGCTGGTGGCGATTGTGGGGTCATCCGGCTCGGGGAAAAGTACGCTATTGCACACGCTTGGCACGCTTGATGCGCCGAGCGAGGGCGATGTTTGGATTGAGGATGCATTGGTGAGTGCGATGTCGGCGTCACAACAGGCGACACTGCGCAATCAAACCTTAGGATTTGTTTATCAGTTTCATCATTTGTTGGCCGACTTCACCGCGCTCGAAAACGTGATGATGCCTTTGCTGATCAACAAAGTCAGTCATAAAGCGGCAGCCAAACAAGCCACTGCGATTTTGAACGCGGTTGGGGTTGGGCATCGACTCAAGCATCGGCCCTCGGAGTTATCGGGGGGTGAGCGCCAACGCGTGGCGATTGCACGCGCCTTAGTCAATGAGCCGAAGTTGGTATTGGCCGACGAACCGACAGGCAATTTGGATCACGCCACGGCGTTAGAGATCTACGATTTAATGCGACAACTGAATGCGAAACATGGCACGGCGTTTTTAGTGGTCACTCATGATAGTGAGCTGGCAGCAAAACTGGATCGCCAAGTGATGATGCAAGATGGCCACTTGGTTGTGCAGGAGGCATCATGAAACCGTTATCCTTGGCGATAGGCCGGCGCTTTAGTCGTGCTCGGCAGCGAAATCGCTTGGTCTCCTTTATTTCTCTTTCCTCGGTCATGGGTATCGCGGTGGGCGTCATGGTGATCATTGTGGGTTTATCGGCCATGAACGGGTTTGAGCGAGAGTTGAATCAACGCGTGCTGTCGGTGGTGCCTCATGGGCAGGTGTTTGGGGTCAATGGTCCGATTGAAAACTGGCAACAGGTGCAAGCGCAAAGTGAACGGCACCCACAGGTGGAAGCGGCGGCGCCTTATGTCGAGCTTACGGCATTGATGGAACATGGCACTCGCTTACAGCCCGCACAAATTCGCGCGGTGGATCCCACCTCAGAGCGCACGGTTAGCCGGATTGGTGATTATATCGATGGTGGATGGGAAAGTTTGCCAGCGGGGCAGTCTCGCCTTGTCTTAGGGCAAGGCATTGCTTCTCAGCTCGGTGTTAGCAAGGGTGACTGGATCACGGTCATGGTGCCGGCGACAGACAGTAGCCTTAACCTACGGGCACCGAAACGGGTGCGAATGCAGGTTACTGGCCTGTTGCAGTTAGGCGGACAAATCGACCATTCGCTGGCATTAATGCGTCTCCAAGATGCCCAAGCTCTGATGGGAATGGATGAGGCGGTGACCGGCGTCTCGCTTAAGGTTTCGCCGGTACTCGACGCGCGAAAAATCGTACAAGAAGTAGGGCAAACCTTATCTACTTATGTGTACTTAAAAGATTGGACGGGCGATTTCGGATATTTATATCGCGATATCCAGTTGGTCAGAGCCATTATGTATTTGGTGATGGTGCTGGTGATTGGCGTGGCGTGTTTTAATGTGGTGTCAACCTTGATGATGTCGGTAAAAGATAGAGCCGCGGACATTGCGATTTTACGCACAATGGGCGCGAATGATCGCCTGATTCGACGCATATTTATCTGGTACGGATTGTTCTCTGGGGCGTTAGGCAGCGCAATTGGCAGTGTGTTGGGCGTGGCGATTGCCAGTCATCTCACCGCGATCTTGTCTCAGATTGAGGCTTGGGCCGGGCATCGTTTTTTGTCAGGTGATGTGTATTTTGTCAACTTTCTCCCCAGTGAGTTACATGCCACAGACGTAGTACTTGTTAGTATCACGGCGATACTTCTGAGCTTGCTGGCGGCTTGGTACCCAGCACGTCGTGCTTGCCAGCTTCAACCCGCTGCAGTGCTCAGTGCCAAATAGCGTGAATACCAGATAGCTTTAATACCAGAGAGCTCTAAAACTAGATAGCTTTCAATACAAAATAGCCTTGATACAAGATAGCCTGCATAAAAGACAGCGACAAAAAGAGCCCGTTACGACGGGCTCTTTTTGATCTGTCTCGCTCAAGGGTGTTAACGATTGTATAACGACCAACAGCTATTCCATCTCACTCGCACCTTCTCGGGCTCACTCTTGCGCAAGATGCACCGAGCGCTACGCTACGTGCGCACTAAGATGACGGTTTGGTCGGCTTTGGGAGTACTTGTTTGATTTTCTTAGGCAAGCGAAGTTTGCGCTTTTGCCAGCTTCTCACCACCGAGTAGCGCCAAATACCGCGCACACTGAAATAACCAATCACCGCGAAGACGAGCCCGCTAGTGATACACCCTAATAAAAAAGGTGGGCCAATATGGCTCATTTGCTCGGCAAGGTAATGCCATGAAAGCTCAAAGTGAAAGGGGATAGGTGCCGTATTCAGCATCCAGGTCCCGAGTTTGTAAGCGAGATAAAACATCACCGGCATGGTGATTGGATTGCTTACCCACACCAAAGCCACGGCCAGTGGCAGATTCACGCCGAACATAATGGCCAGGCCAGCGGCCATGATCATTTGGCTAGGAAGCGGGACAAATGCCATAAACAGCCCCACCGCAAAGGCCCCTGATGCCGAGCGCCGGTTAAGGCACCACAGATTGGGATCCTGCAACAGGCTACCAAATACGCGTAGCGCCTTATTGTCGCGCAACGCCTCCCGCTTTGGCATATAGCGTTGAAAAAACTTCTTGGGCATACCTGTTTACATTACCTGGAAATTACGCGATGAAGCTAACCTTTACGATAACCGCGGCACTGACTTTGCTATCACTACCATGGTGGCCGGTATTACCGCCGTTTTGGGTCTGCTCCATTACCTGTATTGTCTTTTTTTTCGGGGTGAAAACACGTTGGTGGTGGCTTGCAGGGAGCGCGCTGGGGCTCACTTGGGCTGTATTATCCGCAAACCTGTATCAAGCCAACGTGATCCACATCATTTCAAACCAAAAGGATACTACAATCACGGGCACTGTGGGCACCCTTTTTAGCGATAAAGCCGGCGCGCAAGCGATTATTTTTGATGTCGATAAAATTAATCAATCGAGATTGGCGCCTTTTCGTTCAGCGCGTGTACGTGTGTACTGGCAATCGGCACCTTTTCCTAAGCAGGGCGAGCGTTGGCAGCTGACTGTACGGCTTAAACCACCGTATGGCCGACTCAATGAAACCGGCTTTGATGCGGAAAAATATTATGTGGCTCGGCGAATACACGCCAAAGCCAGTTTAAAACAGGCCACACAATTAACCGATACCATTACTTGGCGTCAGCAGCTGCTTGATACCTTAACACCGACTTTATCACCACTTCGGTTTGGCCCTCACCTTTTAGCATTGAGTTTGGGCGAGCGATCGTGGCTGACTGCCGCCCATTGGGACACATTGACACAAAGTGGTTTGGCCCACTTGATGGCGATTTCAGGGTTACACATTGGCTTGGCTTATGGCATGGGGTGGCAACTTGGCCGTTGGGCGCGTGTTTGGCTGCCAGAGCAGCGTTTATTTACATGGTTGCCGCTCTATGTGGCACTCGGTGTCGCGATAGTCTATGCCGCACTAGCGGGATTTGCACTGCCAACCCAACGGGCATTGATTGCGCTGTTATTGGTGTCGGTGGCAAAGCGTCTTGGTGCCAGCGTCTCACCGCTTAATCTTTTGCAACTCACCGTGTTATTGGTACTTGCGCGTGATCCGTTAGCCGGCTTCTCGGTCAGCTTTTGGTTATCATTTTCGGCGGTCGGTGCCTTATGTCTTGCGCATTATGGCTTTTCGCGCTCATCCGGTTGGGGACAAGCGCCCCGGCGCTGGCACTGGCTGCGGCCGTTGAAGCAGCTGTTGGTCGTCCAACTTGTACTGCTGATTGGTATGTTACCGCTGCAACTCAGTTTTTTTTCTGGAGTGAGTGCGGCGGCAACGCCTATTAATCTGGTTGCGGTCCCGTGGGTGGGAATGATAACGGTACCGTTAGTTTTTATGGCCCTTTTTTTGTCAACGACTGGATTAGGGGGCGTGTTATGTTGGCAGTGGGCCAATATCAGTCTGATCCCGGTGATGGCACTGGCTGAAAATGCCTCAGCGAGTTGGTTGACTGTACCGGTGGCATCAATCGGATGGGCGTTTACTGTGATAGCGTTAGCGATAGGATTGTATGGTTGGCGGTGCCATCGATGCAGCGGCTTGGTCATTGTGTTTATCGTCGCGTTAATCACCTGGCGCGCGCCGAAAGCGGTGAACTGGCAAGTGGATGTGTTGGATGTTGGCCATGGTCTTGCGGTGTTGGTGAGTAAAAATGGAAAGGCCATCCTTTATGATACCGGCAATCGTTGGCAAGTGGGCGGCATTGCACAGGCGGTCATCGCGCCTATTTTAGAAAGTCGACACATTGAGCGCCTGGACGGTCTTATTCTCAGCCATGGCGACAGTGATCACGATGGCGGTGCCGATTTTATCGTCGCTCAATATTCACCGCGTTGGCGCCGTGCCAGTGAGGTACGCTCTGGCTATCAAACGTGTGTGGCAGGGCAGCGCTGGCAGTGGCAAGGATTAGACTTCGCCGCCTTATGGCCGCCAGAAGCAACGGCACCTGCAGACAATAATGACTCTTGCGTCATACGCATCTCTGACGGGGAATACAGCGTGTTACTGACCGGAGACATTGAGATAAAGGGAGAAGCAAATTTGCTTGCATCCTTGGGCGATCAAACGCAGCTGGACAGCGATATTATGCTGGTGCCGCACCATGGCAGTCGCTCTTCTTCTTCGCCTTCTTTTATTGGTGCGGTGAATCCTTCTTGGGCGGTGGCATCCACGGGGTTATTCAATCCTTGGCGGTTGCCCGCGCAACAGGTACGGGCCGCCTATGAGCACGCCGATGTGACGTGGTTAGATACCGCAGCCAATGGTCAAGTTCGTTGGCAGCGTGTCGACACGGGTTGGCAGTTAACGCGTTGGCGCCAAGATCGTCGTGCGGCTTGGTATCGTCAGATGTTTAAACGTCGGCCAGTAAATTTGGACGCAGACCGGTAAAAGAGTAGAATGCCGGTCTGTTTTACCCATCAAAACGATTTTAATGAGCGAATATCAAGATAAAACGACCTGGCAGACGTTTAAGCAACTCTGGCCCTATATTGCTAATTACAAACTAGGGTTAATCGTTGCCATTGTCGCCTTGGTAATGAACGCCGCCAGTGACACCCTGATGCTTTCCATGCTCGGCCCACTGCTTGATCAAGGCTTTTCTTACGATGACGTTGAGGGCGATTTCCTTAAATGGATGCCACTTTACCTCGTGATATTAATGTTGGTGCGTGGCTTATCAAGCTTTGTCTCTGCTTATTGCTTATCTTGGGTGTCGGGTAATGTGGTAATGACCATGCGTCGTCGCATGTTTAATCACTTTATGAAAATGCCCGTGAGCTTTTTCGACCAAGAGTCGTCAGGGGCGCTGTTGTCGCGTATTACCTATGACTCCGAACAAGTGGCGTCTGCAACCAGTGGCGCATTAGTGAGCTTGGTGAGAGAGGGCGCATCGATTCTTGGCTTGATGATCTTAATGTTTTGGTCAAGTTGGCAGTTATCCGCCATTCTTTTGGTTATTGCGCCGGTTGTCGCGATTTCCATTCAAGTGGTCTCTAAACGTTTCCGCCGTATTTCGTCGAATATGCAAGATGCAATGGGCTCGGTCACAAGCTCCGCGGAGCAAATGCTCAAAGGCCATAAAGTGGTCTTAAGCTATGGTGGCCAAGACGTCGAGAAAAAACGGTTTGAAAAAGTCAGTAACCGTATGCGTCAGCAAACCATGAAGCTGGTTTCGGCCCAGGCGATTGCCAACCCTGTGATTCAGCTTATCGCGTCAATGGCGCTGGTGGTGGTGCTGATTCTCGCCAACACCGAAGCCATTCGGTCAGAACTAACGGCAGGGACCTTTGCGGTGGTATTCGGTGCCATGTTTGGTTTGATGCGGCCACTGAAATCGTTAACCAACGTGACGTCGCAATTTCAGCGCGGGATGGCAGCGTGTCATAGCTTGTTTAACTTAATGGAACTTGAGACCGAGAAAGATACCGGCACCCATGAGGCCGAGCAGATTAACGGCGACATTAAAGTTGAAGACGTGGTCTTTACCTATCCATCACGAGAAGCGCCGGCACTGAATCATGTGAGTTTTGAGGTGCCCGCGGGGAAAACGCTGGCACTGGTGGGGCGGTCAGGTTCAGGGAAAAGTACCATTGCCAACCTTTTGACCCGTTTTTACGAGATAGACAGTGGCTCAATTACCTTAGATGGGATGCCGATTGAGCAATATACGTTGAGTAATCTGCGTCAACAGGTTGCGGTGGTGTCGCAGAATGTCCACCTGTTCAACGATACGGTGGCTAACAATATAGCCTATGCTGCGGCCGATCAATATAGCCGTGAGCAAATTGAGCATGCCGCTAAGTTGGCCTACGCAGACGACTTTATTCGCGGTATGGATGAGGGCTACGACACCATGATTGGTGAAAATGGCGTGAGCTTGTCGGGTGGACAGCGCCAGCGTATCGCCATTGCCCGCGCGCTGTTACGTAATGCGCCTGTTTTAATCCTGGATGAAGCCACCTCAGCCCTGGATACAGAGTCAGAGCGCGCGATTCAAGCTGCTTTGGATGAGCTGCAAAAAGATCGCACCGTACTGGTGATTGCTCACCGTCTATCTACCATTGAAGATGCCGATCAAATTTTGGTGGTAGATGAAGGTGAGATTGTTGAGCGAGGTAGCCATCAAGCATTGCTCGCGCACAACGGTGCCTACGCCCAACTCCATCGTATTCAGTTTGGTGACTAAGTATGCTGGATCAACTTTGGTTTGGCCATCAAGGATCCCTTTGGACGGCGCTATTACGGCCGTTTAGTGCTTTATTTGGTTTGATTGCTCGTCATCGGCGCCGCCAATATTTGCGCGGAAGATCGCCTTGTTATCGTGCGCCCGTTCCTGTGGTGGTTGTCGGTAATATCATGGTGGGGGGAAACGGTAAAACGCCCTTCGTGATCTGGCTAGTGGAGCAACTGAAAGCGCAAGGCTATCGTCCAGGCGTGGTCTCCCGTGGATATGGCGGTAAGTCAGACCAATACCCGTTACTGTTGACGCAAACGACATCGCCGAGAGCCGCCGGTGATGAGCCGGTGTTAATCGCTCGCCGCACCCAAGTGCCAGTGTGCGTTGACCCTGACCGCAGTGAAGCAGTGAAGCGCTTATTGCAAGAAGGCGTCAATATCGTGGTGACGGACGATGGCATGCAGCATTACCGTTTAGACCGTGATCTTGAAATCGTGATCATTGATGGTCAGCGCCGCTTTGGTAATGGTCACTACTTACCCCTTGGGCCCTTGCGTGAATCGGTCGATCGCCTCGACAGTGTCGACATGCTGATTAATAACGGCGGCACCACCCAGGGGCAAGAGTGGCCTATGCATTTGGTGGCCGGGCAAGCCACGAACCTTCGAACCGGTCAGGCTTGCCCTGCATCTATGTTACCGGGTGTGGTTGCCGTGGCAGGGATTGGTCATCCGCCGCGCTTTTTTGTCACGTTGCAACAAATGGGCGTGACGCCACTGTACAGCCAAGGGATTAATGATCACCAAACCCTCAGCGCCGAGGAACTGGACAGGCTGGCAAAGAAGGGGCAACATTTACTCATGACCGAAAAAGACGCGGTAAAATACCAAGGCATCGCACAAGATAACTGGTGGTATTTGCCGGTAGAAGCGAGTTTGCCGGAGGCTGCGGCCCAAGCTTTACTCGCCAAGATCGAACGTTTGACCAAAAACGCGAACAAATAAAAAAGGAACGCTATGGATCACCGCCTGCTTGAAATCGTGGCCTGCCCATCATGCCAGGGCAAATTGTTTTATAACCGAGATAATAACGAGCTGATTTGTAAATTCGATCGGGTTGCTTACCCTATTGTCGATGGAATTCCGGTACTGCTCGCGTCGGAAGCGCGCGATTTATCCTTGGAAGAGGTGCAAGGATGAGTCCGTTTTATGTGGTGATCCCAGCACGGTTTGGTTCAAGCCGTCTGCCAGGAAAGCCATTGGCTGAGATCGCGGGCAAACCGATGATCCAACATGTGTATGAGCGCGCGCAAGCCGCAGGGGCCAGTAAGGTCATTGTTGCAACAGACGACAAACGCATTGAGACTGCGGTACGTGACTTTGGCGGCGACGTATGCCTAACACGTGCTGACCATGAGTCAGGGACTGAACGCTTGGCGGAAGTGGTGGCACAATACGGTTTTGCTGATGATGACATCATTGTCAACGTGCAAGGCGATGAGCCTTTAATTCCGTCTGCAGTGATTGGGCAAGTGGCGGCGAATTTGAATCAGTATCCGCAAGCCCCGATGGCGACCTTAGCCGTTGCGATTGATGACAGTGAGCAAGTATTCAATCCCAACGTAGTTAAAGTCGTCACTGATCAGCAAGGGTTTGCGTTGTATTTCAGTCGTGCCACGATTCCCTGGGATCGCACTCATTTCGAGGCTGAATCTCCCGATATTCCAGACGCTTTACTCCGTCATGTTGGCATTTATGGCTACCGTGCGGGGTTCATTAGTCGCTACATTCATTGGACGCCAAGTCCGTTGGAAAAGATTGAGTCGCTTGAGCAGCTCAGAGTGCTTTGGCATGGTGAAAAAATTCATGTTGCGGTTGCCGCCGAAACGCCACCGCATGGGGTCGATACCCAAGCCGATCTCGAGGCGGTACGTGCGCATATCGCCGCCAATGGTGCAAGCGAATGACGCTAACGGCCAGCTGGTCGTAATCTCCTCGCTTGTCATGGCAATAAACGATAAAAAAGCCGCGAATGTTATCGCGGCTTTTTTCTTTTTTACCCGTTACCTTTTCTTGTTATCCGTTGTCTCTCGCTGTTACTTGGATGCCGGCTGTGCGATCAAATCACGAAGGCGTTGCCAGGCTTGACCGAGTCGCTCGTGCCAATAGCGCTCAAATTGCTCCAAGTATTGGGCGCGAGGGCTGTATTTAATCCATGGCTGTTTGATCTCTTTTTGCGCCATGAAGTTGGTCGGTGCAGGGATGGGATTAAGGCCTGCGCTTTGAAACTCATACACCGCACGCTCCATATGTGCGGCTGATGTGACTAACACCAGATTACGACTCCCCACCACAGACGCTGCTTGATACGCCTCCTCCCAGGTATCTTTTGCTGTTTCCAGTAACAAGATACTGTTTTTGTTGACACCCAGCGCCATCGCGACACGTGCCAACATGCGGGCGTGGCTCACCTCATAGCCGTGGTCATAGCCCGATAATATTAGTTTGGATGTCGGATACATCCGGTGAATTCGGATCCCTTCGGTCAGACGCATGAGCGCTGCACGCGAGAGTTCAGACGTTGGTGGTAATGCGTCATCTACCACATGACTGTTTCCAAGTACCATTACAAAGTCCACCGGTTTCTCTGTCGGGAGAAAAGCGGTGTATTGACGCTCAAGAGGGCGAAGTAACCCAGAGGCGACCGGTTGAAACGCAGTGAGAAAAATCCCAGCAAACGCGATGAAAATAACAAAAGATGCCAGCCTTTTACGCTGAGAGAACCAAAGCAGGCATAGCCCGAAAAGACCCAAGAGCAACAGCGCGGGCAAGGGCATTATCAAGGTTGAGATAAGTTTTTTTAATTCAAACATGCAATGTCGCCCGAAATATAGTCAAACGAGGCACAAATAATGCCATAAACCTTTATTAACGTAAGGCTTGTGACAGAATAAGCCTTCATACCACTCAATGATAACGAATGCCATTGTGACTGAGGATAAAAATTTCGACGACATCGCCCACAAATTTGTTAAAAACATTTATGGATCGGGCAAAGGCGAAATCCGTCAAGCGGTAATTTGGCACGACATCGAGCAGATGTTGCAGTGCTTTCCGCCGGATCAACCACTCCATATTTTGGATGCGGGTGGCGGCGTTGCACCGATTTCACAACCGCTGGCCGCTCGAGGTCACAGGGTCACTTTGTGTGATCTTTCTTCACAAATGCTCGAGTTAGCGCGTCAGGAGATTGAACAACAGGGCTTACTTGCGCAGTATCAGCTGGTCCACTCCTCGGTGCAGTCTATTGGTGAGCATTTGGCGTCACCCCCGGATGTGATTTTATTTCACGCGGTATTGGAGTGGGTCGCCGCTCCTGAGCAAGTGCTAAAAGATTTGCTCAGCCATTTACGGCCGGGTGGCGTCGCATCCGTGATGTTTTATAACCAAACCGGATTGCTGTTTAAAAACCTCGTATGTGGCAACTTAACCCATGTTGAACAGGGAATGCCGCACCGTAAACGGTTTAAACTGCAACCGCCCAAAGGGTTGCAGCCAGACAGTGTCTATCAATGGATGCAAGACAGTGGCATTAGCCTCAAAGGTAAAACCGGGGTGCGCACGTTTCATGACTACATGCGCGATACCAATATTGGTGATTTTACCTTTGAGCAGGTGCTGGCGTTGGAGCAACAACTTTGCCGCCAAGAGCCGTTTGTGTCTCTAGGGCGATATATTCATGTATGGGGGCAACATAATGCCTCCAGCCATCAAGATGAAAACAAGGACAACCGATGAGTGATCAGGCTCAGTCTTCTCAGCATGGGGAAGGCGACGCTCAGACCGTACCGGAATTGGTCAGTTGGGTTAAACACAATAACTTTGCACTTCAGCTGCCGCCCGAGCGCTTGGCATTTTTGCTGGCAATGGCGGTGATGAGCCAAGAGCGCTTAGACGATGAACTGAACGAACATGAATTAGTCGATGTTTTTCGGCTAGTGAGTGAACAGTTTATGGATGACGAGGGTGGCAGCGTCGGCAACATCGCTTTTCGTGCCAACAATGCTATCAATGAAATGGTGCAAGCGCGCTTATTAAGCCGTTTTACCAGTGAAATGACCGAGGGCGATAGCATTTATCGTCTGACGCCGCTCGCCCTGGGCATTGCGGATTATTATGCGCGCCACCGTGAATACTCGACGTTAAAGTTGTCTGTTCAGCTTTCAATGGTCGCGGATGAAATCGCTAAGGCACGCGGTGCGGCAGAGGAAGATGGCGATGCCGCCTTTTGGCGTCACAATGTGTATGGGATATTAAAATACTCGGTGGCCGATATCTTTGACCGTATCGATCTTAACCAGCGGGTGATGGATGAGCAGCAACAGCAAGTCAAAGACGATATTGCCGCCTTACTTACCCAAGACTGGCAAGCCGCTATCGCTAACTGTGAGCACTTGTTAAATGAAACATCCAATACGTTGCAAGAGCTGCAAGAAACGCTGCAAGCGGCGGGAGATGAGTTACAAAGCCAACTGTTAGAGATCCAGGAAGTGGTGCGGCAACGCGACGAGCTCGAGTTTGTCGATGCCATGGTTTATCGACTGCAGATGAAACTGGATCGGATCGTGAACTGGGGTCAGCAAGCGATTGATTTATGGATAGGTTACGATCGCCATGTGCATAAATTTATTCGAACCGCGATTGATATGGATAAAAATCGTGCGTTTAGTCAGCGCCTGCGTCAATCGGTCTCGGACTATTTGGATGCGCCGTGGTTTTTGACCTATGCGGATGCCGAGCGTTTACGCGACACCCGTGATGAAGCCTTGGTGTTACGTGATGATGAAGTCACCGGCGATATGCCAGAAGAAGTGACGTTTGAGCAGTTGGCTGTGGTTGATGACACCTTGTCACAGAAAGTTTCACAGATGCTCAACCGTCACCGAGAAACCGGACAAGCGATCGATCTCGGTCGTGTTCTTAAAGACTACTTAGCCGAGCACCCCCAAGCTCGCCATTTTGATCTCGCGCGCTTAGTGATTAATCAAGCGGTTCGGATGGGCTATTCCCAATCTGATCTTAACGCGATCCAGCCTGATTGGCAGGCGATTAACGACTTTGGAGCGAAGGTACAAGCGAATGTCATCGATAAATACTGAACAGCCAATGCCAGAGGAACTGGCCAAAGCCATTGCTAACCCTTTATTTCCGGCGTTGGATAGTGCATTACGCGCTGGCCGCCATGTTGCCAGTGACGATTTAGATAACCACGCCTTGTTGATTGAATTTGAGCAAGCGTTAAATATTTTTTATCAGCGCTATAACGCTGAGTTAGTGCGTGCGCCAGAAGGCTTTTTCTATCTGCGTCCGCGTTCTACCAGCCTTATCCGCCGCAGTGTCTTGTCGGAGCTTGATATGCTGGTCGGCAAAGTGCTGTGCTTTTTGTATTTGAGCCCAGAGCG
Organism: Salinivibrio sp. AR640; assembly: GCF_001995405.1. Classification (NCBI taxonomy): domain Bacteria; kingdom Pseudomonadati; phylum Pseudomonadota; class Gammaproteobacteria; order Vibrionales; family Vibrionaceae; genus Salinivibrio; species Salinivibrio sp. AR640. The sequence continues at coordinate 59,419 of NZ_MUFD01000021.1, forward strand.
CTTAGCCCAAGAAGGGATCTTCACCACGCAAGAATTGTTCGACGAGCTGATGGCATTGGCCGACGAGAAAAAACTGATGAAGCTGGTCACCCACCGTGCCACAGGCTCCGATCTCGACCGCGAGAAGCTGTTTGATAAGGTGAAAACCTCGCTGCGTCGCCTGCGTCGTTTGGGAATGATCTTGCCGATTGGTGAGGGCAATAAGTTTCGCGTTAGTGAAGCCACCTTCCGCTTTGGCGCCGATGTGCGCACGGGCGATGATCCGCAAGAAGCGCAGTTACGCTTAATCCGAGATGGCGAAGCTGTGGTCCATAGCCAAGAACATATTCAATCTAGCTTGCTTGATGATGCGTTTGATCAGGAAGCTGAGACGTCCGCAACACAACACACGGAGGAGCCGACAGCATGAGCCAGCGCGGTAAGTATCAATCACTCACCATGGTGAACTGGAACGGCTTTTTTGCGCGGACCTTTGATATCGATTCACTGGTCACCACGTTATCAGGTGGCAATGGCGCCGGTAAATCCACCACAATGGCGGCTTTTATTACTTCATTGATCCCCGATCAAACCTTACTGCACTTTCGCAATACCACGGAAGCAGGTAGCTCGAGTGCATCTCGGGACAAAGGTTTGCACGGTAAATTGCAACCAGGCGCCTGTTATGCGGCATTAGACGTGGTGAACTCGCGTCAACAGCGCGTGTTATTTGGCGTACGCCTACAGCAAGTCGCCGGTCGAGATAAGAAAGTCGATATCAAGCCATTTATCTTGCAAGGGTTACCGTCCTCAGTCTCACCTACTGATGTCTTGGTGGAAACTATAAATAACGGCCAAGCACGAGTGCGTCAGTTGAACGAAGTGAAAGACGCGGCCGGTGCGTATGAAACTGCGCATTTTAAAGCGTTTAGTTCGGTCACTGACTATCATGCGCAAATGTTTGAATTTGGCGTGTTACCTAAAAAGCTGCGTACGCAACAAGATCGTGGCAAATTCTACCGTCTGATCGAAGCGTCTTTGTATGGCGGTATTTCCAGTGCCATTACTAAGTCACTTCGTGAGTACTTATTGCCACAAAATGGTGGGGTTAAAAAAGCCTTCCAAGACATGGAAGTGGCGCTAAAAGAAAACCGCATGACGCTGGAGGCGATTAAAGTCACCCAGCGCGATCGGGATTTGTTTAAGCACCTGATCACCGAGGCGACCCATTATGTGGCTTCAGATTACATGCGCCATGCCAACGAACGTCGTACAAAGCTCGAACAGGCTTTGTCTTTGCGGGCTGAATTAAACGCCGCGCAGCAAACCTTGCAGCAAAAACAACAGCACGCTGAGGCCATGCGTGCCGAATTAAGTGAGTTGGAAGCCGGACAAGATCATCTTGAGCAAGATCATCAAGCCGCGGCGGACCACTTGCAACTGGTGCAATCGGCGATGCGTCAGCAAGAAAAAATCCAGCGTTATGAAGAAGACTTGCTTGAATTATCTGAGCGACTGGAAGAGCAAATCATGGTGGTGGAAGAAGCCACGGAAAAGCTCACCGAGGCCGAGTTACGGGCCGCACAAAGCGAAGAAGAAGTCGATAGCCTGAAAACGCAACTGGCGGACTATCAGCAAGCGCTAAATACTCAGCAAACGCGATCTTTGCAATATCAGCAAGCTGTAACGGCGCTGGAAACAGCCAGACGTCTCACCGACGATGACGCCCTAACCGTCGATGAGGCAGGGGCCTGCTTGCAAAGGCTCAAAACCGAAGAATCAGAGCAAACGGATCGCGTATTGTCGCTTAAACACAAGCGGGATCTGGCATCGGCAACGGCCAGTCAGTTTGCGCAAGGATTAAGTTTATTACAACGCATTGATCCGTCAGTGGCCCGGTCCGAGGCAGGAGAAAAAGCCAAGTATTGGGTAGAGCAGGGCCGCACCCGTCGCTATCTCGCCGACAGCCTCTCACAACGCCAATATGAACATCGCGAATTAACCCAACGTGTTGAACAGCAGCAAAAGGCCCGTCAGCTAGTTGCTGATTATCAGGCCCTAACGGATGAGCATTTGGCCGATAGTGATGCCGTGGAGCAAGCTGTTGCCTTGCAACAAGAAAAACGAGAGACCTTACAGCAAGAAAAAGAGGCTCAAGCCGAGCGGCTGCGCGAGTTATCACGTACCGAGGCAGCGATTGATGCGGACATTCGCGAGCTTGAAGGCAAAGCGCCCCGTTGGTTTGCCGCCAATGAGGCGTTGACCAAACTCGAAACCCAGACCGAGCAAACCTTGGCGGATAGCCAAGCGGTGATGGACGCCATGCATGCCACACATGAGTCAGTCCGTCAGCAGACCCATCATCAAGAGGAGCTTGCCCGCCAAAAAGCCGAGATAGAGCGGGCGATTGAACAGCTGGCGCAACCTGGTGGCAGTGAAGATTCGCAATTGCAAGGACTGGCAGAGACGCTTGGCGGAACCCTGCTCTCTGAGATTTACGACGATATTACCTTAGAAGATGCCCCGTATTTTAGCGCTCTGTATGGTCCAGCGCGTCATGCGATTGTGGTGCCGGATCTGAAAGGCGTAAAGGAGAAGCTGGCTTCGCTTGACGCGTGCCCAGATGATCTTTACATCATTGAAGGCGATGCGGACGCATTTGATGATCGCGTGTTTGATGCTCAAGAGCTGGGCGGTGCGGTATGTGTGCACCTGAATGATCGGCAAATGCGCTATTCACGCTTCCCAGAGACCCCGCTATTTGGCCGTGCGGCTCGTGAGCATCGGCTTGAGCAGCTCAGAGCACAACGTGATGCACTGGTAGAAGATTACGCGAAGGCCTCGTTTGATGTGCAAAAGTGGCAGCGTTTATCGCAAGCGTTTAGCCAATTTATTGCGGAGCACCTAACCGTTGCCTTTACGCCCGACCCCGAGCAAGCGATAGCGCGCTGCCGTGAAAAACGCGTGCAAACCCAGCGCGCGATAACTGAGAGTAAACAGACGCTGACGCAGCATGAGGCTGAGGTTTCACGTTGTCAGCAAGCCCTGCAATGCCTTGATAAGCTGCGTTACTGTGCCGACGCCCTGGCAGAATCCGAACTTGATGTTCGCTTGCAAACCGCGAATGACAACCTGCACGCGGCGAAACAGGCTAAAACGTTTATCCAGCAGCATGGAGAGACGTTGGCGTCCCTAGAAGGATACTTGGCCACATTGGAGAGTGATCCTGAGCAGTTTGATAAGTTGGAGCAAGCCTATCAAGAAGCGGATGAAGCCTTACAAGCGATTAAGCAACAGTTATTTGCCGTCGCCGACTTAGCGGAGCGCCGTCCTCATTTTGCTTATCAAGATGCGGCAGAGATGCTGACGCAAAGCAGTGAGTTAAACGAGCAACTGAAGGCCAAACTAAAAGACGCAGAGCAAGTTCGCCAACGTGAGCGTGATGCGCTAAAGCAGGTACAGGGGCAAAATAGCCAGTATCAGCAGCTGCTCGCGTCGCTTAAAAGTGCCCATCAGTCCAAGCAAGAGACGTTGAACGAGTTTAAACGTGAATTTGCCGAGTTAGGTGTACAAGCGGACGAAGAAGCTTTGATGCGCGCGCAGCATCGTCGCGATACCTTGTATGAGCAAATGCACCAAGCGCGACAGCGACATAGTGAGCTGTCACGTGGGATCACCTCGTTAGAGATGGAAACCAAGTCGCTGACCAAAGAGCTGCGTAAATCTCTCAAGCAGTATAAAGAACTGCGTCAGTTTGTGGTCAATGCCAAAGCAGGCTGGTGCAGTGTATTACGGATTGCGCGTGATAACGGCGTTGAAAAGCAACTGAACCGCCGAGAAATGGCGTATATGTCTGCCGAGGAATTGCGCTCATTGTCGGATAAGTCGTTGGGTGCCTTGCGCCTTGCCGTGGCCGATAATGAAATTTTGCGTGATGCTTTACGCGCGTCAGAAGATATCGGTCGGCCTGAGCGTAAAGTATTGTTTTACGTTGCGGTTTATCAACATCTGCGCGAGCGGATCCGCCACGACATTATTCGCACCGACGATCCAGTTGAAGCGATTGAAGAGATGGAAGTGGAGCTTGCGCGTCTGACCGAAGAACTCACGCAGCGTGAGCAGCGCTTAGCGATCAGCTCAGAGTCGGTCGCTAATATCATTCGTAAAACGATTCAGCGTGAACAAAACCGGATCCGCATGCTCAACCAAGGGTTGCAAAGTGTCGGGTTTGGTCAGGTTAAAGGCGTGCGTCTCAATGTCTCGATTCGTGACACCCATGCGCAGCTACTGATGGGCTTGGCCGAGCATGCCGATCAACACCAAGACTTGTTCGGCAATCCAAACCTGACCTTCTCAGAAGCGATGGCGAAGTTGTTCCAACGCCTGAATCCGCATATCGACATGGGGCAGCGTTCACCACAGACCTTAGGCGAAGAGTTGTTAGATTATCGCAATTTCCTCGAATTAGGCATTGAGGTGAATCGTGGTACGGACGGCTGGCTTAAAGCGGAATCCGGTGCGTTGTCGACAGGGGAGGCCATTGGTACCGGCCAAGCCATTTTGCTGATGGTAATTCAAAGCTGGGAAGAGGAATCACGGCGGTTACGCGGTAAAGACGTGATCCCATGTCGTTTGCTGTTCCTTGATGAAGCCGCGCGTTTGGATGCTAAATCGATCTCGACCTTGTTTGAGTTGTGTCATCGTTTGGATATGCAGCTGTTGATTGCCGCACCGGAAAACATCAGCCCAGAGCAAGGCACCACCTATAAATTAGTGCGTAAGATCTTTAACGATCGTGAGCATGTGCATGTGGTTGGCTTACGCGGTTTTGGTGAGGAGAAGCGTCGTGAGCTCGATGCTGAACCTGTTGTAGGCTAATTGAGCGAGACGCGAGTACGAGAAAGGCCAGCGTTTGCTGGCCTTATCAGTGATAGAGCATATTGAAGTCTGTTCGAAGCCTCAATTGGCGCTATTGATTTTGGTGATATAAGTCCAGTGTGGTATCGGATTTAAACCGATAAATGACATGATTAAATCCTAAGATCCGTTTTCTCAATACTCAGGAGAGCGATAACTATTTCTTGCACGCACTTCACACTTCAGCCAGTGCTAACCTAACGATTGCTCGTTCCCACGCTCCTGCGTGGGAATGCATACAATGACAAAATTTATACATCGATGGTGCCATTGGCGTAGGTGACACAAGCCCCGGCTAGATGTTGGATAAGTGCACATTGTCAACGGGCGCCTGTCACGATCGGCGCCAATTTTGACTCTAATGTCGGATGGCGCGCGGCGCAAATCACACCAAGCTTGCGCGATCGAGAAGGCGCTTATGCCGACCTACGCCTGATTTATACATCGGTGGTGCCATTGGCTACGATTACTCGTTCCCACGCTCCTGCGTGGGAATGCATACAATGACAAAATTTATACATCGATGGTGCCATTGGCGTAGGTGACACAAGCCCCAGCACGATGATGGATAGGTGCTCATTGCCAACGGGCGCACGGCGGAAATCACACCAAGCTTGCGCGATCGAGTTGGCGCTTATACCGACCTTGTATCTCTCCTGGAGTTGAGGTTAGCTACCTCTGTTCCGGTGAGTTTGGTGATGCTGATTCCGACCTTAGCACCTGATGCTGTTATGTAGATCAGCGCCCAGACTCTTTTGTTCTTATACATTGAATGGTATCCAAGCACCTGTTTTCAGTGATGCTGCATGTACAAGGGTAGTGAGA
>NZ_MUFD01000022.1:0-64667 GCF_001995405.1 Salinivibrio sp. AR640
CTAAGTGCTGAGCGTAGCTAATTATTTTGGTCCTGATGCCGGTGCGATCACCGGCATCAAACACTGACTTCTGAGTTATTAGGCAAAGCCCCTTAACTCACAACTAGGAAGGAAGACGATCGTGTCTAAAGAAAAATTTGAACGTACGAAAACGCACGTTAACGTTGGTACTATCGGCCACGTTGACCATGGTAAAACTACGCTGACTGCAGCTATCTGTACTGTACTTGCAAAAGTATACGGCGGTGCTGCGCGTGATTTCGCGTCAATCGATAATGCGCCAGAAGAGCGTGATCGTGGTATCACCATCGCAACGTCTCACGTTGAGTACGATACGCCAAACCGTCACTACGCACACGTTGACTGCCCAGGACACGCTGACTATGTGAAAAACATGATCACCGGTGCGGCGCAAATGGACGGTGGTATCCTGGTTGTTGCGGCAACTGATGGCCCAATGCCACAGACCCGTGAGCACATCCTACTAGGTCGTCAGGTTGGTATTCCAAACATCATCGTGTTCATGAACAAATGTGACATGGTTGATGACGAAGAGCTGCTTGAGCTGGTTGAAATGGAAGTCCGTGAGCTACTTTCAGAGTATGACTTCCCAGGTGACGACTGCCCAGTAATTCAAGGTTCTGCACTGGGTGCATTGAACGGTGAAGAGCAGTGGGAGCAGAAGATTGTTGAACTTGCTGAAGCCCTGGATTCTTACATCCCAGAGCCAGAGCGTGCGATCGACAAGCCGTTCATCCTRCCAATCGAAGACGTATTCTCAATCCAAGGCCGTGGTACTGTTGTAACTGGTCGTGTTGAGCAAGGCATCATCACCGTGGGTGACGACGTTGAAATCGTAGGCATGAAAGACACCACCAAGACCACTTGTACTGGTGTTGAAATGTTCCGTAAGCTTCTAGACGAAGGCCGTGCGGGTGAGAACGTTGGTGTTCTTCTGCGTGGTACTAAGCGTGACGAAGTTGAGCGTGGTCAAGTACTGGCGAAGCCTGGTTCAATCACTCCGCACACCAAGTTCGAATCAGAAGTATACGTACTAGGTAAAGACGAAGGCGGCCGTCATACGCCGTTNTGGTGTTGAAATGTTCCGTAAGCTTCTAGACGAAGGCCGTGCGGGTGAGAACGTTGGTGTTCTTCTGCGTGGTACTAAGCGTGACGAAGTTGAGCGTGGTCAAGTACTGGCGAAGCCTGGTTCAATCACTCCGCACACCAAGTTCGAATCAGAAGTATACGTACTAGGTAAAGACGAAGGCGGCCGTCATACGCCGTTYTTCAAAGGTTATCGTCCACAGTTCTACTTCCGTACAACTGACGTGACCGGTACTATCGAACTGCCAGAAGGCGTTGAGATGGTTATGCCTGGTGACAACATTAAGATGGTTGTAACGCTTATCGCCCCAATCGCGATGGACGAAGGCCTACGTTTCGCTATCCGTGAAGGTGGCCGTACTGTAGGCGCTGGTGTTGTTGCCAACATCGTTGAATAATGATTTGACGAAACACTAGTAAAAAGGGCATCATTTGATGCCCTTTTTCTGCGTTTGACACTCCTATTGGCGTGATTTTCGCCACTAGTGGTCGGTCAGCGCGGACTTTAGTGATCGTATCACCCTCTAACGAGAGATAAGATCACCACGTGCCTTGCAGAATACTGACCGTATGCTGTTATAGGCACTGCCGTCTATGTAGACTTGTTACAGGTAGAATGTATGAAAGCGAACGCTGAGACCCAATCCGGTTCGATGGACATCCTCAAGTGGGGTGTTGTTTTTGTCCTATTGGCCGCAGCCGTGGTAGGGAATAGCCTGTACAGTGATGTGTCTGTAGTAGTGCGAGCTGCTGCTGTAGTGGTGTTGGTTGCCGCTGCTGGCGGTGTGGCTGCACTCACGATGAAAGGAAAAGCTGCGATCACGTTTGCACGCGAATCGCGTATGGAAGTGCGTAAAGTCATTTGGCCTACGCGCCAAGAGACTTTGCAAACCTCTCTCATCGTTCTGGCTGTTACTGTCGTTATGGCGCTCATCTTGTGGGGCGTTGACGGAATCATGGTCCGTCTAGTCCGCCTAATCACTGGCGTGTGAGGTAAAAGTACATGAGCGAAGCTCCCAAAAAACGTTGGTATGTGGTTCAGGCTTTCTCTGGTTTTGAAAGCCGTGTGGCGCAATCATTGCGCGAACATATCAAGATGCACGAAATGGAAGACTATTTCGGGGAAGTATTGGTGCCAACCGAAGAAGTGGTTGAAATGCGCCAAGGTCAACGTCGTAAAAGCGAACGTAAATTCTTCCCAGGTTATGTGCTCGTCCAAATGGTGATGAACGATGAGTCGTGGCACCTAGTACGTGGTGTGCCACGTGTGATGGGCTTTATCGGCGGCACCTCTGATCGCCCAGCTCCAATTTCTGATAAAGAAGCGGACTCTATCCTCAATCGCCTTGAAAAAGCGAGCGAGTCTCCGGTGCATAAAACTGTATTTGAAGCAGGTGAAGTGGTACGCGTTACTGAAGGCCCATTTGCAGACTTTAACGGCGTGGTTGAACAAGTCGACTACGATAAAAACCGCCTTAAAGTTTCAGTGTCTATCTTCGGCCGTGCAACACCGGTAGAGCTTGAATTTGGCCAGGTAGAAAAAACCTGATCAAAAAAGCACCGCTAACGGTTGGCAAGGGCGCGAAATTTGACTATAATTTCGCGCCCTTTTGTTAAACGGGAAGTCTGTCGCAAGATAGACGTTAGTACCCAAAATTAGGTAATTGAATAATGGCTAAGAAAGTACAAGCTTACATCAAGCTGCAGGTTGCAGCGGGTGCAGCTAACCCATCGCCACCGGTTGGTCCTGCTCTAGGTCAACACGGTGTGAACATCATGGAGTTCTGTAAAGCGTTTAACGCGAAGACTGAATCTATCGAGAAAGGTCTACCAACTCCTGTTGTTATCACTGTATATAGTGACCGTTCTTTCACCTTCGTAACCAAGACCCCACCAGCGGCGATTCTGCTTAAGAAAGCAGCCGGTGTTAAGTCTGGTTCAGGTCGTCCGAACACTGAAAAAGTGGGTACCGTTACTGACGCTCAGATCCAAGAGATCGCAGAAACCAAAGCGGCAGACATGACGGGTGCGGACGTCGAAGCGATGAAACGCTCCATTGCGGGTACTGCCCGTTCAATGGGCCTGAACGTAGAGGGTTAAGACAATGGCTAAAATGACTAAGCGCATGCGCGTAATCCGCGAAAAAGTTGATGTGACCAAAGAGTACGACATCAACGAAGCCGTTGCTCTACTTAAGGAACTGGCGACTGCAAAATTTGTTGAAAGTGTTGATGTTTCTGTCAACCTTGGCATCGATGCACGTAAATCAGACCAAAACGTTCGTGGTGCAACTGTACTGCCGAACGGTACTGGCCGTGATATCCGTGTTGCAGTATTCACCCAAGGTGCGAATGCAGACGCTGCGAAAGAAGCGGGTGCAGATATCGTGGGTATGGAAGATCTTGCTGAGCAAGTGAAGAAAGGCGAAATGAACTTTGACGTTGTCGTCGCTTCACCAGACGCAATGCGCGTTGTTGGCCAGCTAGGTACTATCCTAGGTCCACGCGGCCTGATGCCAAACCCGAAAGTAGGTACTGTAACTCCTAACGTTGCTGAAGCGGTTAAGAACGCGAAAGCAGGTCAGGTTCGTTATCGTAACGATAAGAACGGTATCGTTCATACTACTATCGGTAAAGTAGACTTTGACGCTGACAGCCTAAAAGAGAACCTTGAAGCGCTGTTGGTTGCACTGAAGAAGGCGAAGCCAACTTCAGCAAAAGGTACTTTCATTAAGAAAGTTAGCCTGTCGACCACTATGGGTGCTGGTGTTTCATTAGACCAGAACTCTTTGGACGCAAGCGTTAACTAATTGCGACAAGCGAGCGAGTAGTTTATACTCTCTCGCTTGGCAATTTTATGGCTGAGTTTGCTGCGGCAAACTTCGTCCAAGACCGTAGGTGTTCATAGCGAACTTAATCTCTCCTACGTAGACGGTGCCAGAACATGATAGATTTTCGTCTTTCTTGGATCTGCACCGTAAAAGCTCTCTCTACGCTATGTGGGGAGTGGTGTTAAACAATCCAGGAGCAAATCCAAATGGCTTTAAACCTTCAAGACAAAAAAGCAATTGTTGCTGAAGTCAACGAAGCTGCCAGTGGTGCCCTGTCTGCAGTAGTTGCTGATTCTCGCGGTGTAACCGTGGATGCGATGACTTCTCTACGTAAACAAGCGCGTGAAGCGGGCGTTTTCATGAAAGTTGTTCGTAATACACTGGCTCGCCGTGCAGTTGAAGGCACAGACTACGAGTGTCTGAAAGACACTTTTGTTGGCCCAACTCTGATTGCGTTTTCTAACGAGCACCCAGGTGCTGCTGCGCGTCTTTTTAAAGACTTCGCTAAAGAAAACAACGAGTTTGAGGTTAAATCTGCTGCATTCGAAGGCGTGATCACTGACCCAGAGGTATTGGCGACACTGCCAACGTACGACGAAGCAATTGCACGCCTAATGATGGGCTTGAAAGAAGCTTCTGCCGGCAAGCTGGTTCGTACTATCGCCGCTGTTCGCGACCAAAAAGACGCGGCCTAATTGCCCGCTTAATCTGGTTGCTTAATCCTTTTATTGTTGACTTTAAAGAGAATTGTTATGTCTATCACTAACGAGCAAATCCTAGACGCAATTGCAGACATGTCTGTAATGCAAGTTGTTGAGCTTATCGAAGCTATGGAAGAAAAATTCGGCGTATCAGCTGCAGCAGCAGTTGTTGCTGGTGGTGCTGGCGAAGGCGCTGCTGTTGAAGAGCAAACCGAATTTGACGTTATCCTAACTGAAGCTGGTGCGAACAAAGTATCAGTAATCAAAGCGGTACGTGGCGCAACTGGTCTAGGCCTGAAAGAAGCGAAAGCGCTTGTTGACGGCGCGCCAGCACCTCTGAAAGAAGGTGTTGAGAAAGAAGAAGCTGAAGCGCTTAAAGCTCAGCTAGAAGAAGCTGGTGCTTCTGTTGAAGTTAAGTAATTTATACTTAATTTCCTAGCCTGAAAGGGCATTGGCTGGTGGCTAGAAAGCCACCGGCCTTTTTGCGCTGTAGGGCAGTAGTGAAATTTCCACCCCGTTTTATCACTGCTGACCATGCAAAAAAGATCAAAGCACGCGCTTTGATTTTCCTACACTAAACGGTGGTTGTTTAGTCACTGTCCTTGTTTTATCGGACAGTTTGGGTCACTTATCAGCGAGCTGAGGAACCCTATGGTTTACTCTTATACCGAGAAAAAGCGTATCCGTAAGGATTTTGGTAAGCGTCCTCAAGTTCTGGACGTGCCATACTTGCTGTCGATCCAGCTTGAATCTTTTAAGAACTTTATCGAGCAGGATCCAGAAGGGCAATACGGTCTTGAAGCTGCCTTTCGCTCTGTTTTTCCAATTCAGAGCTACAACGGCAATTCCGAGCTGCAATACGTTAGCTATCGTCTCGGTGAGCCAGTTTTCGATGTCAAAGAATGCCAAATTCGTGGCGTAACCTATTCGGCCCCACTGCGCGTGAAACTGCGCTTGGTGATGTTTGATAAGGAAGCCCCGGCTGGTACCGTAAAAGACATCAAAGAACAAGAAGTCTATATGGGCGAAATTCCGCTCATGACTGAAAATGGTACCTTTGTCATCAATGGTACTGAGAGGGTTATCGTATCCCAGCTGCACCGTAGTCCGGGCGTCTTTTTCGACAGCGATAAGGGTAAAACCCACTCCTCAGGAAAAGTGCTATATAACGCACGCGTGATCCCATACCGTGGTTCATGGTTGGATTTCGAATTTGATCCTAAGGATATCGTATACGTTCGTATCGATCGTCGTCGTAAGCTGCCGGCTTCTATTATTCTGCGTGCGCTGGAATACACAACTGAAGAGATCTTGGATCTATTCTTCGAAAAAGTCGTTTTCGAAGTGAAGGGCAAATCTCTGGTGATGGAGTTGGTGCCTGATCGTCTACGTGGCGAAACGGCAAATTTCGACATTGAAGCCGACGGTAAAGTTTACGTTGAGCAAGGCCGTCGAATTACCGCGCGTCATATCCGTCAGTTGACGAAAGATAACGTTGATCACATCGAAGTGCCGGTGGAGTATATTGCGGGCAAGATTTCTGCACGTGAATATATCAACCAGGAAACTGGCGAAGTGATTGTCTCGGCTAACCAAGAGTTAAGTCTGGAGACACTGGCGCAGTTGTCGCAAGCAGGTCACAAACGTATCGAAACCCTGTTCACTAATGACCTGGATCACGGCCCGTACATGTCAGATACCCTGCGTATCGACAATACAACGGATCGCTTGACGGCGTTAGTTGAAATTTACCGCATGATGCGTCCTGGTGAGCCACCAACGCGTGAAGCGGCAGAGCAACTGTTCGAAAGTCTGTTCTTCTCAGACGATCGCTACGACCTATCATCTGTGGGTCGTATGAAGTTTAACAGCTCTCTGGGTCGTGATGATCTGACTGGCCCAGGCGTTCTGAGCAAAGAAGACATTATCGAGGTGATGCGTAAACTCATCCATATCCGAAATGGTATTGGTGAAGTTGATGACATTGATCACCTGGGTAACCGCCGTATTCGCTCTGTGGGCGAAATGGCAGAAAACCAGTTCCGTGTAGGTCTAGTACGTGTAGAGCGTGCAGTAAAAGAGCGTTTGAGCTTGGGCGATCTCGACAGTGTGATGCCACAAGACTTAATTAACGCTAAGCCTATCTCTGCGGCAGTTAAAGAGTTCTTTGGCTCTTCACAGCTGTCACAGTTTATGGACCAAAATAACCCGTTGTCAGAAGTGACGCACAAACGTCGTATTTCTGCATTGGGTCCAGGCGGTCTGACGCGTGAGCGTGCAGGTTTCGAAGTGCGTGACGTTCATGCCACCCACTACGGTCGTCTGTGTCCGATTGAAACACCGGAAGGACCGAACATCGGTCTGATTAACTCACTGTCTGCCTTTGCACGTTGTAATGGCTACGGCTTCCTAGAAACACCTTACCGTAAAGTTGTTGACGGTAAAGTGACCGATCAAATTGATTATTTGTCAGCGATCGAAGAAGGTCACTACGTGATTGCGCAGGCGAACGCTGCGTTGAACGAAGATGGCTCCTTCACTGATGAACTGATCACCGCGCGTGAAACCGGTGAGTCAGGCTTGCACCCACGTGATCATGTCCAGTACATGGACGTTGCGACCAACCAGGTCGTATCGGTGGCAGCCTCACTGATCCCGTTCCTTGAGCATGATGATGCTAACCGTGCCTTGATGGGCGCGAACATGCAACGTCAGGCAGTGCCGACACTGCGCGCGCAAAAGCCGCTCGTGGGAACAGGTATCGAGCGTAATGTGGCGGTTGACTCGGGTGTGACAGCGGTAGCGAAACGCGGTGGTACCATTCAGTCGGTCGACGCATCACGTATCGTAGTGAAAGTGAATGAAGATGAGCTGGTATCAGGCGAAGCGGGTATCGACATCTACAGCTTGGTGAAATACACACGTTCAAACCAGAACACCTGTATTAACCAGCGTCCAACTGTGATGCCAGGCCATGAAGTCGCCAAAGGTGACGTCTTGGCTGACGGACCATCAACCGATTTGGGTGAGCTAGCACTCGGCCAGAACATGCGCATCGCGTTTATGCCGTGGAACGGTTATAACTTTGAGGATTCCATCCTTATTTCTGAGCGTGTAGCTCAGGAAGATCGTTTAACCACTATTCACATTCAAGAGCTTTCTTGTGTGGCGCGTGATACCAAGCTGGGCAGTGAAGAAATTACCGCGGATATTCCAAACGTGGGTGAAGCGGCACTGTCTAAGCTGGATGAATCTGGGGTTGTATATATCGGGGCCGAAGTCAAAGGCGGCGATATCATGGTCGGTAAAGTGACGCCAAAAGGCGAAACACAACTGACGCCAGAGGAGAAGCTACTACGAGCAATCTTTGGCGAAAAAGCCTCTGACGTAAAAGATTCATCATTGCGTGTTCCTAATGGTGTATCTGGTACGGTTATCGATGTGCAAGTCTTTACTCGCGATGGCGTTGAAAAAGACAAACGTGCACTCGAAATCGAAGAAATGCAGCTGAAAGAAGCCAAAAAAGACCTAACCGAGGAGTTCTCTATCCTTGAAGGTGGTCTGATGGCACGTGTTCGCACACTGCTTTCTCAAGCCGGTTACACTGATAGTCAATTAGCCAACATGGATCGTCAGACCATGTTGACGCAGACACTAGACGACGAAGCCCAGCAAACGCAGCTAGAGCAGCTTGCCGAGCAGTACGACGAAATCAAAGCTGACTTTGACAAGAAATTTGACACCAAACGTCGCAAGATCACCCAAGGTGATGACCTTGCGCCAGGCGTGTTGAAGATCGTTAAAGTGTACCTTGCGGTTAAACGTCGCATCCAGCCAGGTGATAAAATGGCTGGTCGTCACGGTAACAAAGGTGTTATCTCGAAGATCAACCCGATCGAAGATATGCCTTACGACGAATCTGGTGAACCCGTCGACTTAGTGCTGAACCCGTTGGGTGTACCTTCGCGTATGAACATCGGTCAGATCCTAGAAACACACTTGGGTCTGGCAGCGAAAGGGATTGGTGACAAGATCAACCGCATGCTCAAAGAGCAGCAAGAACTGGCGAAATTCCGTGAGTTCTTGCAGAAGGTTTACGATCTCGGTGATACCCGTCAGAAAGTGGACATTAGCCAACTGACTGACGAAGAAGTACGCACCTTAATCGGAAACCTGCGTGATGGTCTGCCGACAGCGTCTCCTGTCTTTGACGGTGCGCCTGAACCAATTGTTAAAGAACTACTGAAATTGGGTGATCTGCCTGAGTCTGGTCAGCTTGACCTGTACGATGGCCGCACTGGTGAGAAGTTTGAGCGTCCGGTAACCGTGGGTTACATGTACATGCTGAAACTGAACCACTTGGTTGACGACAAGATGCACGCCCGTTCAACCGGTTCTTACAGCTTGGTGACGCAGCAACCGTTGGGTGGTAAGGCACAGTTCGGTGGTCAGCGCTTCGGTGAGATGGAAGTTTGGGCTCTGGAAGCATACGGTGCTGCCTATACCCTACAAGAAATGCTCACCGTGAAGTCGGATGACGTTAATGGCCGTACTAAGATGTATAAAAACATCGTAGATGGCGACCATCGTATGGAGCCGGGCATGCCGGAATCTTTCAACGTATTACTGAAAGAAATCCGCTCGTTGGGTATCAACATCGAGCTGGAAGACGAGTAAGCCTCGAGCTACTCTCTCCGGTAAGAATATGAAGGCGCTGCCTGTCAGCGCCTTTATGGGTCAACTCCTCACAGGAGCCGATTGTGAAAGACTTACTTAAGTTTCTGAAAGCACAACATAAGACCGAAGAATTTGACTCGATCAAAATCGGTCTTGCCTCACCGGACATGATTCGTTCATGGTCGTTTGGTGAAGTGAAAAAGCCAGAAACCATCAACTACCGTACCTTTAAGCCTGAACGTGACGGTTTGTTCTGTGCACGTATCTTTGGCCCGGTCAAAGACTATGAGTGTCTTTGTGGTAAGTATAAGCGCCTCAAACACCGCGGCGTCATTTGTGAAAAATGTGGCGTTGAAGTCACTCAGACCAAAGTGCGCCGTGAGCGCATGGGTCACATTGAGCTTGCTTCTCCTGTTGCCCACATTTGGTTCCTGAAGTCGCTGCCATCGCGCATCGGCTTGTTGATGGACATGCCACTGCGTGACATCGAACGTGTGCTTTACTTTGAGTCGTATATTGTTATTGAACCAGGCATGACCAGCCTAGAGCGCGGTCAGATGATGTCTGAAGAACAATATTTAGACGCACTCGAAGAGTGGGGCGACGAATTTGACGCGCGTATGGGCGCAGAAGCAGTCAAAGCACTGCTCGCGAACATGGATCTGTCGGTTGAGACAGAGCAAATGCGTGAACAGCTCGAAGAGACGAACTCTGAGACCAAGCGTAAGAAGATCACCAAGCGTTTGAAGCTGGTTGAGTCCTTCTTACAATCAGGTAACAACCCTGAGTGGATGATTTTGACCGTGCTGCCTGTGTTGCCGCCCGATCTGCGTCCATTGGTCCCGTTGGATGGTGGTCGTTTTGCGACCTCGGATCTCAACGACCTGTACCGCCGTGTGATTAACCGTAACAACCGCTTGAAGCGTCTACTTGATCTTGCTGCGCCAGATATTATCGTGCGTAACGAAAAGCGTATGCTGCAAGAGTCTGTCGATGCCATGCTGGATAACGGCCGTCGTGGTCGCGCCATTACCGGCTCGAACAAGCGTCCGCTGAAATCACTGGCTGACATGATCAAAGGTAAGCAGGGGCGTTTCCGTCAGAACCTGCTGGGTAAACGTGTTGATTACTCTGGCCGTTCGGTGATTACCGTGGGTCCATACTTGCGTCTGCATCAGTGTGGCCTGCCAAAGAAAATGGCACTAGAGCTGTTTAAACCGTTTATCTACGGCAAGCTTGAGACTCGTGGTCTAGCGACCACTATCAAAGCCGCTAAGAAGATGGTTGAGCGCGAAGAAGCGGTCGTATGGGATATCTTGGATGATGTCATCCGTGAACACCCAGTGATGCTTAACCGTGCACCAACACTTCACCGTTTGGGTATCCAAGCGTTTGAACCTGTGCTTATCGAAGGTAAAGCGATCCAGCTGCACCCGTTGGTGTGTGCGGCGTATAACGCTGACTTCGATGGTGACCAAATGGCTGTTCACGTGCCGCTAACGCTGGAAGCTCAGCTGGAAGCGCGTGCGTTGATGATGTCAACCAACAACATTCTGTCGCCAGCGTCTGGTGACCCTATCATCGTTCCGTCGCAGGACGTGGTATTGGGTCTCTATTATATGACCCGTGAAAAGGTCAACGGCAAAGGCGAAGGCATGTACCTGGCTGGTCCAGGTGAAGCAGAAAAAGTATACCGTACCGGTCATGCTGAACTGCACAGCCGTGTAAAAGTACGTATCAAGCAAATCGACATCGATGAGATGGGTACACGCACGGAAAAAGTGTCATTGGTGGATACCACCGTGGGCCGTGCCATGCTATGGACCATTGTTCCTGACGGCTTGCCGTATGACTTGGTGAACCAGCCATTAGGTAAAAAGCAAATTTCTAACTTGCTAAACACCTGCTACCGCAAGCTGGGTCTGAAAGATACTGTTATCTTCGCTGACCAAATCATGTACACAGGTTTTGCGTATTCAGCGCTGTCGGGCACGTCTGTCGGTATCGACGACATGGTGATCCCACAAGCGAA
Source organism: Salinivibrio sp. AR640 (assembly GCF_001995405.1). NCBI lineage: Bacteria > Pseudomonadati > Pseudomonadota > Gammaproteobacteria > Vibrionales > Vibrionaceae > Salinivibrio > Salinivibrio sp. AR640. The sequence goes on from NZ_MUFD01000022.1 coordinate 11,348, forward strand.
GTACGACTTGATCGAAGCTGCTGAAGCTGAAGTCGCGGAAATTCAAGAGCAGTTCCAGTCAGGCCTAGTGACGGCCGGCGAGCGCTATAACAAAGTGATCGATATCTGGGCGGCTGCGAACGAACAAGTTGCCAAAGCGATGATGGATAACCTGTCTACCGAGACAGTGATTAACCGTGATGGCGAAGAAGAAACTCAAACATCGTTTAACAGCGTCTACATGATGGCTGACTCAGGTGCACGTGGTTCTGCCGCACAGATCCGTCAGCTAGCGGGTATGCGTGGTCTGATGGCGAAGCCGGATGGCTCCATCATCGAAACGCCAATCACCGCGAACTTCCGTGAAGGTCTGAACGTACTTCAGTACTTTATTTCAACGCACGGTGCCCGTAAGGGTCTGGCGGATACGGCACTGAAGACCGCGAACTCAGGTTATCTGACGCGTCGTCTGGTCGATGTCGCGCAAGACGTGGTAGTGACCGAAACCGATTGTGGTACCCAAGGCGGTATCCACATGATGGCGGTTATCGAAGGTGGTGACGTTAAAGAAGCCCTGCGTGAGCGTGTTCTAGGCCGTGTTGTGGCAGAAGATGTGCTCAAGCCTGGCTCGGAAGAAGTCCTGGCACCACGCAACACGCTGTTGGACGAAAAATGGTGTGACATTCTTGAGCATCATTCCGTCGATAAAGTGAAAGTGCGTTCTGTTGTAACCTGTGAAACCGACTTTGGTTGTTGTGCCAACTGTTATGGTCGCGACCTGGCTCGTGGTCACCTGGTTAATCACGGTGAGTCTGTCGGTGTTATTGCAGCACAGTCTATCGGTGAGCCTGGTACACAGCTGACCATGCGTACGTTCCACATCGGTGGTGCAGCATCGCGTGCAGCGGCAGAAAACAACATCCAGGTGAAGAACAAAGGTTCTATGCACCTGCACAATGCCAAATCTGTTACCAACAGCGACGGTAAGCTCGTGATTACCTCGCGTGCGACAGAAATGACCATTGTTGATGAGTTTGGCCGTACCAAAGAAAGCTACAAAGTGCCTTATGGTGCAATCCTTGGCAAGCAAGACGGCGAAGCCGTGGCAGCTGGTGACGTAGTCGCTAACTGGGACCCACACACCATGCCAATCATCACTGAGGTAGAAGGTAGCCTTCGCTTCGTGGATATGATTGATGGCGCGACCATGCAACGTCAAACTGACGAGCTAACGGGTCTATCTTCTATCGTGGTCATGGATGCCTCAGAGCGTCCAACATCCGGTAAAGACAAGCGTCCTGCGGTGAAGCTGGTGGATGCGCAAGGTAATGATGTGATGGTACCGGGTACTGATATGCCGGTTCAATACTTCTTGCCAGGTAAAGCCATCGTGCAACTGGATGACGGTGCGAGTGTTGGCATTGGTGACACCCTAGCGCGTATCCCGCAAGAAAGCGGCGGTACCAAGGATATCACCGGTGGTTTGCCTCGCGTTGCTGACCTGTTTGAAGCGCGTAAGCCGAAAGAGCCAGCGATTCTGGCAGAGATCACCGGTACGGTGTCCTTTGGTAAAGAAACCAAAGGCAAGCGTCGTCTGGTTATCACACCAGAAGAAGGTAAAGCGTACGAAGAGATGATTCCAAAGTGGCGTCAGCTCAACGTCTTCGAAGGTGAAAAAGTCGAGAAAGGTGATGTGATCGCAGATGGTCCAGAATCACCACACGACATCCTACGTCTGCGTGGTATCCATGCGGTGGCGGAATACATCACCAACGAAGTACAAGACGTTTACCGTCTGCAAGGCGTTAAGATCAACGATAAGCACATTGAGACGATTGTTCGTCAGATGCTGCGTAAGGTGACGATTAAGTCTGCAGGTGATACTGAGTTCTTGGAAGGCGAGCAGGTTGAATACTCTCGTGTCATGATTGCTAACCGTGATCTTGAAATCGAAGGTAAGCAGCCAGCTACATTTGGCCGTGATCTCTTGGGTATTACCAAAGCATCGTTGGCGACTGAGTCCTTTATCTCAGCGGCTTCGTTCCAAGAAACCACGCGTGTGCTGACAGAAGCCGCGGTGGCAGGTAAGCGTGATGACTTGCGCGGTCTGAAAGAAAACGTGATCGTGGGTCGTCTGATCCCAGCCGGTACTGGCTTCGCGTATCACAAAGACCGTCAAGCTAAGCGTGCAGAGCCAGAGCAGCCAGTCGCTCCTCAGGTCGATGCAGAGCAAGCATCACAAGACCTAGCGGCGTTGCTTAATGCGGGCTTGAACGACGACAGCTAAGCGAGTGAAATAATTAGCGCGATAAGCTAAGTCGAATAAAAAGGCATCTCTTCGGAGATGCCTTTTGTTTTTGTGTTCATTCAGCGCACAAAAAACGCCGCATCTCAAGAGGCGGCGTTTCTATTGATATTAGGTGATGCGTTTTAGGCGCCCGGCGGGTGAGCCAGACTGTCAGCAATCAATCGAATTAAAGTATCTTCCAACTCAAAACGTTGCTCAAGCCACTCACCAATTGCAGACATATCTTGGTCAAAATCGGTGGCGTCATAATCTTCGTCGTCCAAGTCTACCGCACTGAATTTATCATTAAAGTCTAACAGAGGGTCTGTCGTATCAACGATGCGATAATAAAGGTTATCGGTCTCTTTCGTCGCCGCGAACCCTGTTGACTGCCAACGCTCCATGACCATGTTGTAGATCTTGAAGTGGCCGGTCGAAATATAGTCGACAAGATGATCACAAAAATTATCGAGTTCTGCTTTCGTTGGCAGCGATTGTTTTTTTTTGGCGGCCACGCCGGCCACATTGTAATACTCCACCAATAATTGGCGGCGTAACTCAAGCCAGTAATCAATAACCTCGTCGTAACCGCTCCATTGGGCTTTGGTACGTTCAAGTTTTCTCAGCATGATCGGTGTCCTCGTGATCGATCAGCGAATGAATGGCACTATATAAGGCCGGCTGAAAATTAACGGGCTGCTCAATCCTTTGCATCACGTTATGAAACTAGATTGCCAGTATTCAAGTGTAGCTGCAAGGCTAAGGAGGTGACCATGTCTCAGAATCAAAAAGCCGTCTATGTATGTGTAGTTAGCAAGAGCAAACTTTGGCTGCCAGGTGGTCAATTGCCATGTATGCCCTTGTCGCAGCTGCCGTTTGCTGGTGGTGATACAGTGACTGTCGGTGACTATCAGCAGACACCGGTGGTGGGGATATTTAATTGTAACGCCATGCTTCCCGATGACGAGATGGCAGGCTTTCGGGACTTACTCCCCTATCTGTCAGCGGACTTATTTGCCTTAGTCGGGCGGGTCGTCCAGCTCGATCATATGCGCCATCAGCAAGCATTTTGTGGTCGCTGTGGTCAGCGTACGGAATTTAACGTGCAGGCGATAGCGATGTGGTGCTCAAGCTGCCAGCGTCATGATTATCCACGCGTATCGCCGTGTGTGATTGTTGCCGTGCGCGATGGTAAACGTTTGTTGCTTGCTCAGCACCCTCGTCATAAAACGGGCATGTATACCGTGATTGCGGGGTTTGTTGAGCCTGGCGAAACGCTCGAGCAATGTGTGGCGCGTGAGGTGAAAGAAGAAACGGGCCTATCGATAACCAATATTCGTTACATGGAAAGTCAGCCTTGGGCGTTTCCTTCTAATGTGATGATGGGGTTTCTCGCCGATTATGCCGGAGGGGATCTAAACCCCGACTATGAGGAGCTCACCGATGCACAATGGTTTGATATGGACCAGTTACCGTTAGTCGCACCAACAGGAACGATTGCTCGACGCTTGATTGAGGCCAGCTGCACCTTGACGCAGGCATAAAAAAACCCGGCCGTAGGGGAGCCGGGGTAAGATGCGAACATGTTGTCTTTTGTAGACCTATGTCTTTTGTAGATCTATTGTCGTTATAGAATGGTTTTACCATGCGGTTAAATCACCAGCAATCGTTCGTGGTCCTTGGGTGGCCGTTTTATGATCCTGTTAACAAAGCTTCGCTTTTGTTGCCATTTTACAGTGATACAATGGCGGCCACTTTTCGCACACAGGTTTAAACACAATGACCGAATTGAAAAACGATCGTTATTTACGCGCCCTTTATAAGCAACCGGTAGATTGCACGCCCGTGTGGATGATGCGCCAAGCGGGTCGCTACCTTCCTGAATATCGAGAATTACGTGCGCAGGCGGGTGACTTTTTGTCGTTGTGTAAAAATGCGGAATTGGCCTGTGAAGTGACCATGCAGCCGTTGCGTCGCTTTGATTTGGATGCCGCTATCTTATTTTCAGATATTCTCACTATTCCTGATGCAATGGGATTAGGGTTGTACTTTGAAACGGGGGAAGGCCCCAAGTTTTCTCGTCCCATCACCTGTAAAGCGGATGTCGATAAAATCGGTATGCCTGACCCTGAGGGGGAATTGCAATACGTGATGAATGCGGTGCGTACTATCCGCAAAGAATTGGCGGGTGAAGTTCCCTTGATTGGCTTCTCTGGCAGTCCATGGACACTGGCAACTTACATGGTAGAAGGTGGCACCTCGAAAGCCTTTACCAAGATCAAAAAGATGATGTATGCCGAGCCGCAGACGTTACACGCCTTACTCGACAAGCTCGCCGACAGTGTGATTAGTTATCTAAACGCGCAGATTAAGGCGGGTGCGCAGTCTGTCATGGTCTTTGATACCTGGGGTGGCGTGCTCACGCCGCGCGATTATAATGACTTCTCTTTGCAGTATATGCAGAAAATTGTCGACGGTCTGATCCGAGAGCATGACGGGTGCCGCGTGCCAGTGACCTTGTTTACTAAAAATGCGGGTATGTGGTTGGAACGCATTGCCGCGACCGGGTGTGATGGTGTTGGGCTTGATTGGACCATTAATATGGCTGATGCCAAAGCACGGATTGGCGACAATGTTGCTCTACAAGGTAATATGGATCCGTCGATGTTATATGCCAGCCCCGAGCGCATTCGCCAAGAAGTCTCGACGATTTTGGAAGGTTTCGGTGAAGGGACTGGCCATGTGTTTAACCTCGGCCATGGCATTCACTTGGATGTCCCACCTGAGAATGCAGGCGTCTTTATTGATGCGGTACATGAATTATCTAAGCCTTATCATCGCTAACGATCACGCTCGCCAATCGGCGAGCGTTTTTTATTTTAGGCGACCCTTACAACGGGGAGCGTCTCGTAAAGCCTGCTGAACTCGGTGTCGCATTGCGGGCACTACCTGCTCTTCAAACCACGGATTGCGGCGTAGCCAACGTGTGTTTCTGGGAGAAGGATGAGGCAGCGAAAAGGCATGAGGCGCCCACTGTTGCCATTGCTTGACGGTCTCGGTCAGTGTCTTAGGCTTGTTGGCTAAGTAGTACTGCTGAGCATATTGACCAATCAGCAAGGTCACCGCAACGTTAGGGAGATGTGCTTTGATTGCCTGGTGCCACACGGGGGCGCAGATACGCGCCGGCGGCAGATCGCCCGATTTACCTTTGCCGGGATAACAAAAGCCCATGGGCATGATGGCAAATAAATCTGGCTGGTAAAACTGCTCACGTGTGACCCCCAGCCATTCACGCAGGCGATCGCCACTAGGGTCGTTAAACGGCAGACCACTTTCATGCACCCGTCGCCCTGGCGCTTGACCGATAATCAGCACTCTAGAATCTGTACTCGCTTGGATAATTGGGTGGGGGCCGTTCGCCAGCCAGTGTTGGCATAGGTGGCACTCACGAGCGGTTACTAAGGCGGTCTCTAAATCGGAGAAAACCATTTAATACCCTTTGTTAAAATCGACCTGATGAGCCAGCGGCTTACCGGCATGCCAACGGCGATAATTGTCTGCAAAAAGGTCAAAAACTTGTTCGGGAAAACTAACGGCAGCAATATGTGGGGTAATGTGAACACGAGGATGCACCCAAAAAGGATGCGCTTGAGGTAGCGGCTCTTGTTGCATCACGTCCAATACGGCCAAGCGCAGCTTTTTCTCGTCCAGGGCCTTAATGAGCGCAGGTTCATCGACCGTTGCGCCGCGACCGACATTAATAAACAAGAGGTCTTGTGCGTATTGCCAAAAATCAGTATTCACGCATTGGGCCGTCTCCGTTGTTGCGGGCAGTGTACTGACTAACACATCGACCTCGCCTAGCCGCTGACGCAGCGCAGTCAGCGTCATGGTGTGCTCAAACCCCTCGACAGCACGCCCATCTTGGTTGGTGCCCAGCACGTGCATCCCAAACGCATGAGCCACGGTGGCAATATGCTGACCAATGGCGCCCGTCCCCAGAATAGCCAGTGTTTTTCCACGTAACGACGTGTAGTCGTGCGGTTGCCAAAGACGTTGCGCTTGCTGGTCTGCATATTGAGTAATATGTCGTGTTTCGTTGAGCAAATAGCCGAAGACGTATTCGGCCATTAAGTCACCAAAAATGCCTCTCACATTGGTTAATTGATAGTGTCGATAAGGTGCGTTGATCAGGGCGTCGATACCGGCGAATGTTGATTGTAACCAGCGGAGCTGATCGCCATAGCATAATTGAGGCGCCGCCAGTGGCGGATCGGCGAGCCAGATAGTGGCTTGTTCGGGGCGATCCACGACGGTGAGTTCAGGTAGTGTGGCGTTATGCAGTAACCGATGATAGGTCTCGGCATGCTCGCTGATAACGTAAACTTTATCCACAAAGGCTCCTTTTTATGCTGGGGGGAATCGAGTACACTGCCCTCATTGACCGAGGACGTTTGTCCTTCCCGCTATTAAAGATCAATTAGCTATGTTACGAAACCCTTTACAACTGCGTTTAGAAAAATGTGAGAATTGGCAACATATTAGTTTTATGGCTGCGCTGGTGGAGCGTATGGTGCCAAACTACGCGCTTTTCTGTGCGCAAACAGAATTTGCCGACCCGCAAGCGTTTCGCAATATTCTCGATGCGGTGTGGGAATCGCAAACGGTCAAAACGGCTAAAATTGACTTTGAGCGCCAATTAGAAAAGCTCGAGCCATTGATCCCTGTGGCTGATGACGATGCCATCTATCTGACGTATCCGGCGATTGATGCCTGTATTGCCTTGTCTCAGCTTCTTCACGCTTTGTTAGATCGTGATGAAATCTTGCCCATTACATTAAAAGTTTCTCAGCAGTCGGTCCTCAGTGTTGCCCAGCTTGAAGAAGCACAAACCGGTGAAATGGTAACCGATGACAATCAAAAGGCGTTTGAGGCGGTTTGTGAGGAGTGGGATGCCCAGTGGGCAATCTTCCGTGTGCTGAAAAGTGCCGAAAGTCGTGATGTGGAGATGCTCAAAGGCATCCGGCAAGAGCTTCGAGAAGCGGGCGTGAGTAATCTAGGGTTGCGCGCTGAGTAAGCGTAAATTGCCAAAACGTTAGTAAGAACAGAAAGGCGGCCTAGGCCGCCTTTTCGAGTTATGACTCATCGGTATGTCGTTGTACCGGTGGCTCGTCATCGTCTTGGCTTTCAATCATATTATGCTGCTTCTTCCAGGCGTCCCAGCGCTGATAAGCCAGTTGCTGCATGTCCGTCACGGTGTCCGCCTCATCAATGATTTCTCTTCCGGTGAGATACTCAAAAATGTCTTCGAGCGTGATAATCCCTTGTACCGTGCCGTATTCGTCGACAATCATCGCCAATTGAGCGCGGCGAATCATTAAAATATCAAATGCTTGTAAGACCGTATTACCGGGTAAGATTACCGCGAGTGGGCGCATCAAGTTGCCTAACCGTGTTTGTCCTGCCCCTTCGGTTTTGACTTCATAGATATTGGATTTGTGGACAAACCCCAAAATATCGTCACGCTGCTCACCGTAGACAAGAGGACGTGAGAAGGGGCAATCGCCATGTTCCTTGAGAAAGGTGTTAACATCCATATCGGCGGGAACACGAAATAATACGGGACGTGGCGTCATAAGCTGAGTGGCAGGAAGATCGCGTAATTTAAGCATGTTATTGAGCATTTGCGTTTCATCTTCGCCCATTTCGCCACTTTCAGATGCCAGCATTGCCATCGCTGAAATTTCGTCACGCAGTTTGACATGCGTGGTATCTGCGCTCAGCCGCTTGGTGATTTGTTCGGACAGCCAAACAAACGGCGTTAATGCCCAGACCATCCACTTTAGAATGACGGCGGCACTGGGTGCCAGTTGAGGCCAGAAATTGGCGCCAATGGTTTTAGGAATGATTTCTGATAAAAGAAGAATCGCCAGTGTAAGAACGGCGGAGAATACCCCGACCCAAGCATCACCAAACACATGGGCAGCTTGCGCGCCTGCACCGGCGGCTCCAACGGTATGCGCAATGGTATTCAGTGTCAGAATGGATGCGAGTGGCCGATCAATATCTTTTTTAAGCGCGTTGAGCCGCTCTGCGGCTGGGTGACCTTGGTTTCTTAGATTGGCAATATAGCTCGGTGTGATGCTCAGCAAAATCGCTTCCAGTACTGAGCAGATGAAAGACACACCAATTGAAAGCGAGATAAAAAGGATCAGAATGAGCATAAATTTCCGAAGTTAAAAGTCAGTCAACACTCTAAAGATCAGGCCATTGGCGGGCGTTTACAACCTTTCAACTGAGAAAAAACGCAACAAATTGTGAGTTCGCGCTCAGTTTGTGGTTAAAGAGCCTCCATACAGCCACACAGAGCGCCACAAACCTTTGCCAGCCGGGCTTCTTTTGAATTAGAGTGACTTCGTCTCTAAAAAACCTAGAAGGGAAGACATAATGAACAAGACCCAACTGATCGACCTGATCGCAGAAAAAGCAGAACTTTCAAAAGCACAAGCGAAAACCGCTTTGGAAGCGACTTTAGGCGGTATTGAAGGCGCTTTGAAAGAAGGCGAGCAGGTACAACTGATTGGCTTCGGTACGTTTAAATTGAACCACCGTGCAGCACGCACAGGTCGCAACCCACAAACGGGTCAAGAAATTCAAATTGCGGCAGCAAACGTACCTGCGTTTGTCGCGGGTAAAGCGTTAAAAGACGCGGTTAAATAAGCGTTACTGCTCATGTCGCCATAGCCTTCTCGCTATGGCGTTTTTGTATGTGGACTCGTGATGCGTTCTAAATTTTGGATAGTCGCGTTGATGGTCATCCTGGTTGGATGCTCAAGTGGGCAGCCTTCCAAGCCGGTCACGCATATGACCGCCGCTTCCGCCGGCGATTATCGCGCTGTTTACTGGTTGGATAGTCAGCAAGGGCAGGTGATTGGTTTAGCCGAGCAAGTGTGGCAGGGCGATTATGGTCGTTATCGTAGCGAGTATGTCTGGCGAGACGGCAGCTTGCGTGCAATCAAACGAGAGGGCACACAGCTGGCGGGCGCCGCATTAGCTCCCTTCTCTATCTATGTTCGATTTGATGCCAGTGGTGAGCCTGTCTTTCAGCGCTATCAGCAAGATGAAACCTTACTCCCCTTGAGTAGCGCGACACTGACCCGCCTTTATCAAGAAGCCAATCAAGTACAGCAGCAAGCAAAAACGCAGTTGTCACGTGATGTATCAGTGTGGCAAGCGCAGCGTCAGGGCGACCGTTGGGTCGATTGTCGTGGCGATACCCAGCGTTGGACATTTTCTGACACGATTGATCCCAGCGTGGTTTCACAGATAAGTCAACCCGGCACCTTTTTGGTAGCAGGTGGCGATTCAGGTATCTTACGCGATAACATCGACTTTCTTGTGTATGTCGATAATAACAAAGCCTGTTTGCAGCGCCCTCGCTTACTTGACGAATAAAAGCTCGATGAATAGACGCTCGATGAACAAAACCCTATCGAAGCAAAAAAGCTCGTCGACACGTAAAAACCGCGGATATAAAAAATGCGCCTTGGTGGCGCATTTATCGGGTCTGGCTTGCTGGATGCGGCATGCCGCGATGTAACATTAAGTCGATAAATCGGCCTTTTCGCGAGATACCGCGCGGTGGGCGATGTCACTGCGATAAAAGCAGCCTGGCCAGTAAATCATAGCGGCAAGCGCGTCAGCGCCTTGTTTGGCGGCTGTTACCGTCTCTCCCAGTGCCGTTGCACAGAGTACACGCCCGCCAGATGTGACAATGTCGCCGTTGTTGAGCGCAGTACCGGCATGAAACACTTTGGCAGTATCGCTATCGGTTGGCAGCCCAGTAATACGATCGCCCTTACGATAGTCTCCTGGATAGCCACCTGCGGCTAAAACCACCCCGACGGCTGCACGTGGATCCCACTGAGAATCGACTTTATTGAGGCGTCCTTGCGTGCCAGCCAGGCAAAGCTCCACCAAATCAGATTGCAAACGCATCATAATCGGTTGAGTTTCCGGATCGCCAAAGCGACAGTTAAACTCAATGACTTTTGGCGTCCCATCGGCGGCGATCATCAATCCTGCGTATAAAAAGCCGGTATAGGGCGCACCATCCGCATACATCCCTTTGACGGTGGGCATAATCACCTCGTCCATCACGCGTTGGTGAATGGCGTCGGTGACCACAGGGGCGGGCGAGTATGCACCCATACCGCCGGTGTTGAGGCCGGTATCGCCTTCACCTGCGCGTTTATGGTCTTGGCTGGTGGCCATTGGCAACACATACTCACCATCAACCATGACGATAAAGCTTGCTTCTTCGCCTTGCAGAAATTCCTCGATAACCACGCGGTGGCCCGCTTCACCAAAGGCATTGCCCGAGAGCATATCGCGTACGGCCTCAGTCGCTTCTTGCTCGGTCATTGCCACAATGACCCCTTTGCCAGCGGCAAGGCCGTCGGCTTTGACCACAATGGGCGCGCCTTTTTCCGCGATGTAGGCCAGTGCAGGCTCCACCTTGGCAAAGGTTTGGTAGTCAGCGGTAGGAATGCCATGGCGCGCTAAAAAGTCTTTACTGAAGGCTTTAGACCCCTCAAGTTGCGCGGCTGCTTGGGTAGGACCAAAGATGGCCAAGCCGTGCTCACGGAAGGCATCGACCACGCCCAACACCAAGGGCGCTTCAGGACCGACGATGGTTAAATCAATCTGTTGCTCGCGGGCAAAGGCCAGCAACCCTTCAACGTCATCAGCTACGATCGCAATGTTACTCAACTTGTTTTCATGCGCGGTACCGGCGTTTCCCGGCGCGCAATATACGATCTCAACGTTGGATGATTGCGCGGCTTTCCACGCTAGCGCATGCTCGCGGCCACCGCCACCAATTACTAATACCTTCATGTGTTCTCCTTCATCGCCCACTTAGTGGCGGAAATGGCGCATACCGGTAAAGACCATCGCCATGCCATGCTCATTGGCGGCGGCAATCACTTCGTCATCACGCATCGAACCACCCGGCTGGATCACGCAGGTGATCCCAGCTTTTGCTGCAGCATCAATGCCGTCACGGAAAGGGAAGAAGGCATCAGAGGCCATCACACTACCGGCCACTTCGAGCTGCTCATCGCCCGCTTTAATGCCGGCTATTTTCGCCGAGTAGACGCGGCTCATTTGGCCGGCGCCGACGCCGATGGTCATGCTGTCTTTGGCATACACAATCGCGTTCGATTTTACGTATTTTGCCACTTTCCAGCAAAATAGGGCATCGTTCAGCTCTTTGTCTGTGGGCTGGCGCTCAGTGACAATACGCAAATCGTCTAAACCGACCATGCCTTGGTCGCGTGCTTGGACTAACAAGCCGCCATTGACGCGCTTGCTATCCCACCCTGTGGTGCGCGCTTGCCATTGGCCACACTCGAGAAGACGGACGTTTTTCTTTGCCGCAACCGCTGCTTTGGCGGCCTCACTGACGCGAGGTGCGATGATCACTTCGACAAATTGACGCTCAACAATGGCGTGTGCCGTGTTGCCGTCCAGCTCACGGTTAAAGGCAATAATGCCACCAAATGCTGAGGTCGGATCGGTTTGATAAGCGCGCTGATAGGCACTGAGTAAGTCTTCACCGATAGCAACGCCACAGGGGTTGGCGTGTTTTACAATCACGCAGGCAGGTTGTTCAAACTCTTTCACGCACTCTAATGCCGCATCGGTGTCAGCGATATTGTTATAAGACAGCGCCTTGCCCTGCAGTTGGGTCGCCGTCGCCACCGAGGCTTCTTGCGGGTGGACTTCAGTATAAAAGGCGCCCGCCTGATGGCTGTTCTCGCCATAGCGCATGTCTTGCTTTTTAACCCAATGTTGGGTCAAGGTGCGTGGGAATGGCGAGTCTTGGCTCTCTTCTGCGTGATGATAGGCAGGGACTTGAGTGCCAAAGTAATTCGCAATCATGGCATCGTAGGCCGCGGTGTGCTCAAACGCGGCAATCGCTAAATCAAAGCGCGTGGCATGTGTCAAAGACTGCTGGTGCTGATCCATCTCGGTCAGCACGCGATCATAGTCTTGGCTATTCACCACAATGGTGACGTCGGCATGGTTTTTCGCCGCTGAGCGCACCATGGTTGGGCCGCCGATATCGATATTCTCGATGGCTTGCTCGCGTGTGCAATCTGGGTTGGCAACGGTTTGTGCGAACGGGTAGAGATTCACCACCACCATATCAATCGGTGCGATCTGATGCTGTTCCATCACCGCATCATCTTGACCGCGCCGGCCCAGAATACCACCGTGAATTTTCGGGTGGAGGGTTTTCACGCGGCCATCCATCATTTCTGGGAAGCCGGTATGCTCGGAGACTTCGGTGACCGCAAGGCCGTTTTCTGCGAGTAAACGGGCCGTGCCGCCGGTCGATAGCAGTTCGACACCGCGTTGGGCGAGTGCTTGGGCAAACTCGACCACACCGGTTTTATCAGACACGCTGAGTAACGCGCGACGAATAGGACGCAGATTTTCCATGGCTTAGTTCTCTTCACTGACAGATTGAATGCTTATCAAAGCCCACCATGGCTAACCACATAGGTAAACTTTATTAAACGGCCAATTGTCAAAGCGGCGCCATTCTATCTGATTTTATTTGCGCAATCGATTGCTATTTGCTGATGGCGACATTTTTATTGTTTTTATCGGGCTGTCGTTGCTTGCCTTGATGCAACGCTGGTCATAAGGGCCCGCCTTTGTTACAAAAAGAGAGTTCATCCAACATGAAAAGGAGCGGTGATGACCAAGTTGCTGCAAATAGGCGAGCTAGCCAAGCACTGTGGTGTCTCCACCGATACGCTGCGTTTTTATGAAAAGTCCGGTCTACTGGCCCCGAGTGCGCGTACAGAGGGTGGATACCGGCTTTATGCCGATGAGGCCATTAGCCAGGTCATGTTCATTTTGCGCGGCAAAGAAATGGGGCTATCGCTTGATGAAATTCACGAGCTGTCTGACATTCGCGAAGAAGCGACGCTACACACCTGTGCAGAAGTAAAAGGGATCACCCAGCGGCGCCTGAATGAGGTCTCAGAGAAGATAGCGGCGCTTGAGCGGGTCAAGCATGCCCTGACACGTTTAAATGCCGCCTGCTGCGGTATGGACGACGATGACGCGACCCATTGCTCAATATTAGAAACCCTAGCGGACAGCGAAGATTCCAACTCATGCTGTTAAGGGAAGGTGCGTTGCAGCATCAGAGAAAACAAAAACGGGCTAACCGATTGACGGCTAGCCCGTTTTATAACAGCCAAACCAATGATTGATTAGTTCATGCCGTATTTTTTCAGTTTCTTACGCAATGTACCGCGGTTGATGCCCATCATGGTGGCTGCGCGGGTTTGGTTGCCGCGGGTGTATTGCATGATGGTATCCAGCAGTGGCTGCTCAACTTCTGCGAGGACAAGCTCATACAGATCGTTGACTTCCTGGCCATTCAATTGCGCGAGGTAGTTCTTCAAGGACGCTTTTACAGAGTCACGAAGTGGCTTTTGCGTAATTTGATCTTGTGAAGTTACAGTTGTTACTGTCAATGTTTCGGAAGTCAGGTTTTGTTCGAACATATTCTGTCAGCTCTTCTCGTATTTATGCAACGTTGTCGAAGTAGCCTTGCAGCGCATCGATCTGCTGTTGTGCATCTTCGATTGCGTTGAAGGTGCGGCGAAAGTCGCCAATTTGATCATGCTCTTTGAGGTACCAGCCCACGTGCTTTCGGGCAATACGTAATCCTTTGAGCTCCCCATAAAATTGATGAAGCTCTTGAACATGACCCAACAAAATCGTCCTAACCTCTTCTAATGAAGGGGCAGGCAAGTGCTCACCTGTGGTGAGATAGTGGTGGATTTCGCGAAAAATCCACGGGCGTCCCTGAGCAGGGCGACCAATCATTACGGCATCTGCCCCTGTATAGTCGAGAACATACTGGGCCTTTTCTGGTGAATCAATGTCGCCATTGGCTATCACCGGAATCGATACCGCTGCTTTCGCAGCTTTAATGCTGTCGTACTCTGCCTCACCTTTGTACATGCAGGCACGCGTGCGGCCATGCAGTGCAAGGGCTTGGATACCACAATCTTCCGCCATCCGGGCGATCGTTACACAGTTCTTATTGTCCGGATCCCAGCCTGTACGCGTTTTAAGCGTCACGGGAACATCCACCGCGTTTACCGTGGCTGTTAGGATTTGCTCAATCAGATCGGGTCGAGTTAGCAATGCAGAGCCTGCTAGCTTTTTATTGACCTTTTTCATTGGGCAACCCATGTTGATGTCAATCACTTGCGCCCCGTTCTCGACACAAAATCGCGCCGCCTCAGCCATAAGCTCGGGTTCAGCCCCCGCGATTTGCACCGAGCGCAGACCGGATTCGTCAATATGAACCATGCGCTTTTGCGATTTGTTCGTCCGCCACAATGCTGGATTGGATGACATCATTTCACTGATAGCCATACCGGCACCATGCGCAAGGCATAGCTCACGAAATGGTCGGTCCGTCACGCCGGCCATTGGGGCGACGATCAAAGGGACATCCAGGGTGTAAGGTCCGATACGCAAAAGCTCTAAATCCTCTTCAGCCGCTCTGAGTCAGCAAGGGCGCGCATTTTACGCATTTTTGCTGCGTCTGAAAAGGACAATATTTGAGCATTGATGGCTTGATTTTTCTCGCACTTTTTGTATCAGCCGCGTTTCGCTGATTAATCAAGCATTTCAAGTAGCACGTCAACCATGGCTTACCGACAAAAGTTACTTGTGCGGCAAGCTCATCGCGCGACGATCTGACCGATTAAGTGAGCAACTGGCCGCTTATCCGGCACCACTCTTCACGTTCGACGATCGGGTTAATATCGAGACGATCGCGATAGTGATTAGCAACGTCTTCGGCTTGAGAATCGAGAACGCCAGACATCGCTAGTTGACCATTTGGTTTGATCAGCCCTTTGATCACGCCAGAAAGCTCACGGAGTGGGCCAGCGAGAATATTGGCCACGACCACATCTGCTTTCAGATCGGCCGGTTGGTCTTTCGGGAGATACAGGTGCAGTTTATCGGCAACACCATTACGCTCAGCGTTGTCCTTGGAGGCGAGCAGGGCTTGGGGATCGATATCAATGCCAATGACCCGCTCAGCGCCCAGCTTGATAGCCGCAATGGCTAGAATGCCTGAGCCACAGCCAAAATCAATCACGGTTTTTCCGTTTAGATCCAAGCTATCAAGCCATTCCAAACAAAGGGCCGTGGTTGGGTGAGAGCCGGTGCCAAAGGCGAGTCCAGGATCCAGCATCACGTTGACTGCCGTGTCATCGGGGACCTCACACCAGGTCGGACAGATCCACAGCCGCTCGCCAAATTGAATCGGCTTAAAGTTATCCATCCATGCCCGTTCCCAGTCTTTGTCTTCGAGCTGCTCGATCTTGTGGGCAAAGTTGTCAGCCAGCAATGGGCTCGCGTTTAGTACTGCTAATACGGTATCCATATCGGCTTGTGCATCATACAACGCCATGATGTCAGTTTCGCCCCACAAGCGGGTTTCGCCGGGTAAAGGCTCAAAAACAGGTGTGTCTTTGGCATCAAGGAAGGTCACAGACAACGCGCCGGCTTCTTCCATCAGTAGATCGCCAAGTGCTTCAGCATTGTCGGCATTGGCGTTCAGTTTTAATTGGATCCAAGGCATGGTGAATCTCGTGTCAGAAAACATCGCTCCAGTTTATCAGACTGATACTCGAACCGCTTGTGCTCTCTGGTTTGCAAGCTGGTTTGCATTTTGCCTTTCCCGCTTTTTATGTGTGGGTTAACACGTTTTTATCACTAAAAAAACATGTAAGACTCTGATTATATTAATCTAGACATGTCGGCACAAAAATTGAACAGGTTAAATAGTTCAGGCGTCATTAGCATCAGCGAGGAGAGGATGACCATGCGGGATAATGGAGCAGTTACACAAAAAGAAGTGCGGTTTGATGGTCGTGGTGAGCTCGTGTCGCGCACCGATTTACGCGGCAAGATCCAATATGTCAATGATGCGTTTGTATCGATCAGTGGTTTTACGCGTGATGAATTAATGGGCAGTGATCACAATCTGGTTCGCCACAAAGACATGCCGCCAGCCGCGTTTGCTGATATGTGGAAAACCATTAAAGCGGGCAATAACTGGCGTGGTATGGTGAAAAACCGCTGTAAAAATGGCGATCATTATTGGGTACAAGCGTTTGTTTCGCCCGTGATTAAAAACGGCAATATGGTTGGATTTCAATCTGTGCGCAGTGAGCCAAGCCGCGAAGAGATTGAACAGGCTGAGAGTTTGTATCAAAAAATGCGGCAGAATCCATCGCTAGAATTACCCAAGCCATCAGTTACTCAGCGCATCCAACTTCGCCACTTTTTTCACACCGTTTTGATAGTGATATGCATGCTTGGCTTGGCTGGTGGTTATATGGTGTATCACCAAGAAAACTATGTTGTCATGGGGCTGCTCGGTACTATGGTCGCCCTGTCAGCAGTGAGCACGTGGGTGGTGCAAAATCGTGTGATCGCTGCCATCAAAATGACCAGTGAGGCCTTAAATAACTTAGCCTCTGGAAACCTCGAAAATGCCAATGAGCCGGTAAGATATGACGAAATGGGCCAGCTGGCGGATAATTTTAAAATGGTAAAAGCACGCTTTGGTGCGATTATTGGTCAAGTGATTGAGAACACCCACTCGCTTATCGCTCAGGCTGACACATTATCGGATAAAGGGCATGGCGTACAACATACTATGGATGCGCAGGTATCACAGACGACACAAGTAGCCAGTGCTATGTCACAAATGACTTCCACCGTTGAAGAGGTTGCGCAAAACATGAACCGCACGTCGGAAACAATTGAACAAACGCAAGAGCGGGTGAATGAGGGCGCGGGCGTTGTTACCCAAGCAACGACGAGTATGGAAACCTTTATCGGCGAACTGGAAGCGACCATCGAGCAGATCCAAGCGAGCGCGGATGAGAGCCAAAAGATTACGACCGTGACAGAGACCATCAGTGATATTGCCGAGCAAACTAATTTGCTGGCCCTTAATGCTGCTATTGAAGCCGCCCGAGCGGGCGAACAAGGGCGCGGCTTTGCCGTGGTGGCTGATGAAGTGCGCGGTTTAGCTCAGCGTACACAGCAAGCAACGGGCGACATCCGAGAGATGCTTGAGGGGCTGCAATCAGGCATCCGCCAATCGTCAGAGCGGATTGTGAGCAATAATCAAACAGCACAACAAACACTCACGTATGTGACCGAGTCGAACCACGTGCTCAATGATATATTGGATAAAATTAATGAAGTCAAACAAATGGGGGTTCAGGTTGCGGCGGCGGCTGATCAACAAGCCAGTGTGACCAAGGAAATGAGTGAATCGGTCGAGCAAATTCATTCTCAAAGTCAGAGTGCCAGCAGTGAGGCTACGGAAACCTCGAATATTGCTCGTCAATTGACGGAACAATCTCATAGCTTAAGTAATACACTGAGTGATTTTACCGTCAGTGGACAGTCGTCGAAAACACATGACTTTAGTGCGATTAAAAATACCCATTTGGCTTGGAAAACCAAAGTAAGAGACTTCTTAAGTGGTGACAGTGGTGCCATGAACCGTGAGGTTGCTTGCTCGCATCACAAGTGTGCACTCGGACAGTGGTACTACGGGGAAGGTAAAGCGCAGTATGGCCACCTCAATAGCTATCGTGCACTCGAGAAACCACATGCTGAGTTGCATCGCACGATAAAATCGATTATTGAACTTGATGAGAAGGGCGATCGCGCGGGTGCGGAAAAGAAATACTTACAGATTGAACCGCTTTCTAAGCAAGTGGTGGCGGGAATTGAAGCGTTAGAACGCGAGATGAAGTAAAAGCATGAAAAAGCCGCCGGTTCAACGGCGGCTAATTAAATGCAATGTCTTATTTATGACAAGCCGAGCTTCTTCTCGAGGTAATGAATGTTGGCACCACCGCGTTGGAAGTGCTCGTCATTCATAATGTCGATCTGGAGTGGGATATTGGTTTTTATGCCGTCGATCACCGTCTCAGCGAGCGCATTTCTCATGCGAGCAATCGCAACGTCGCGGTTTTCCCCATAACAAATAAGCTTGCCGACCATGGAGTCGTAATGGGGAGGCACGTGATAGCCCGTATAGACATGGGACTCCCAGCGTACACCCATGCCACCTGGCGAATGAAAGCGTTGGATTTGTCCCGGGCTGGGGATAAAGCGCTCTGGATCTTCGGCGTTGATCCGGCACTCGACTGCATGACCACGAATCTGAATATCGTCTTGCGTGAACGACAGCGGCTGACCGGCAGCGATACGTAGTTGCTCTTTAACCAAATCGATACCCGTGACCATTTCTGTCACAGGGTGCTCAACTTGAATACGTGTATTCATCTCGATAAAGAAGAACTCGCCGTTTTCATACAAAAATTCAAAGGTGCCGGCGCCGCGATAGCCAATTTCAACACACGCGCGGCAGCAACGTTCACCAATAAACTTACGCATTTCTGCAGTGATCCCTGGTGCAGGGGCTTCTTCGACCACTTTTTGATGGCGGCGTTGCATTGAGCAATCGCGTTCACCGAGATGAATGGCACCACCTTGACCGTCTGCGAGTACCTGCACTTCAACATGACGTGGGTTTTCAAGGAATTTTTCCATGTAAACCATGTCGTTGCTGAACGCGGATTTTGCTTCAGAACGCGTCATGGCAATGGCGTCAATCAGTTCCGATTCGGCACGAACCACACGCATACCACGGCCACCGCCGCCGCCAGACGCTTTGATAATGACGGGATACCCGATACGCTTGGCGATCGCTTTGTTTTTCTCTTGATCGCTACCCAGAGGGCCATCTGAACCTGGCACACAGGGTACGCCCGCTTTTTTCATCGATTCGATCGCGGAGACTTTGTCCCCCATCAGACGAATGGTTTCTGCTCTTGGGCCAACAAACACAAACCCTGAGCGTTCGACTTGCTCGGCGAAATCGGCATTTTCTGATAAGAAGCCGTAGCCAGGATGAATGGCAACAGCACCGGTGATTTCAGCGGCACTGATAATGCGAGGAATGTTCAAGTAGCTTTGATTGCTTGGCGCGGGGCCAATACAGACGGTTTCGTCGGCTAACAAGACATGCTTAAGATCGCGATCTGCGGTGGAATGCACCGCCACGGTTTTAATGCCGAGCTCTTTACAAGCACGCAAAATCCGCAGTGCAATTTCACCACGGTTAGCAATTACAATTTTATCTAACATGCGCCCTCGCTTATTCGATGATCACGAGTGGTTCGTCGAATTCAATGGGCTGGCCGTCTTCACACAGAATCGCTTTCACCACCCCGCTCTTATCGGCTTGGATTTGGTTCATCATTTTCATGGCTTCAACGATACACAAGGCGTCGCCTTCTTTCACTTGGCTGCCGACTTCGACAAATGCTGCCGACTCTGGGCTCGGTGCACGGTAGAAGGTGCCAACCATGGGTGACAGAACCTGATGGCCAGTCGGTTTAGGTGCGCTTGCTGGCTCTGCGGCAGAAGCCTCGGGGGCAGCCGGCGCTGCGTATTGTGGTGCGTACTGTGGCGCAGCCATTTGGACTGGCGCTGCGGGTGCTGAGCGGCTGATTCGTACTGACTCTTCACCTTCGGCAATCTCGAGTTCGGAGATGCCCGACTCTTCGACAAGTTCGATCAGTTTTTTAATCTTGCGGATATCCATGATACGTCTCTTCTTATGTTTTGTTTTACTGGGCCGCAAACGCGAGGTGGCGTGCGGCAGCTGTTAAGGCGAATTCGTAACCATCAGCCCCTAAGCCACTGATCACGCCGACCGCTTTATCCGACAAATAGGAATGATGTCGGAAGGGTTCGCGGGCGTGAACATTAGATAAATGCACTTCAATAAAGGGAATGTTGACCCCGAGCAGTGCATCGCGCAATGCAACCGAGGTGTGCGTCAAAGCGGCTGGGTTAATAATAATAAAATCCACGCTTTCCATCGCTTGGTGGATTTTATCAATGAGGCTAGCTTCACTGTTGGATTGAAAGTGCTCAAGAGTCAATGCCAACCCTGTGGCTTGGGCCTCTAACGCGGCCATGATTTGCGCGAGGGTCTGAGAGCCATAGTGTTCAGGCTCACGGCGTCCGAGCAAGTTAAGGTTCGGACCGTTTAAGACTAAAATGTGGTTTCTTGTCGGCATCTTGAGGCTTACTTCTCCTATTCGCTAACATCGTGTCAGCTTAGTGTGAATTCCTGCTGGTACGCATGCTGTGATGGTACGCCACATGCGATTTTATCCTTTGTGATAGCAATTATAGAGAATTCACCGCAAATCGCAGCAAAATACTGGTCTAATCAGCACACTTCGTCCTGTTGGTGTTGAAAAAATGCGCGCTAAAGCAGGTTTAGCGCGCAAGAATAAAAAAGCCGCCCGTGGGCGGCAAAGGTTGCTAAGCAATCTTTCGTGAGGGTTACACCACACTCTCTTTTTCTGCAATAAGCTTATCCACCACACTCGGGTCGGCAAGGGTAGACGTATCTCCTAAGCTTCCGGTTTCGCCTGTGGCAATTTTACGCAGAATTCGGCGCATGATTTTACCGGAACGTGTTTTAGGGAGCGCATCGGTCCAATGAATGAAATCTGGCGTGGCGATCGGTCCGATTTCTTTTCGCACCCATTCTTTCACTTCTTTATGCAATTCGGCGCTCGGCACTTCACCGGCGTTGAGGGTGATATAGGCATAAATGGCTTGGCCTTTGATATCATGAGGTACCCCGACAATTGCCGCTTCAGCAATCTTATTGAATGCCACCAAAGCGGATTCGACTTCGGCGGTGCCCATTCGGTGCCCGGATATATTGAGTACATCATCAACCCGGCCGGTGATCCAGTAATAACCGTCTTGATCGCGGCGCGCGCCGTCACCGGTAAAATACATGCCTTTGAAGGTCGAGAAGTAAGTCTGCTCGAAGCGATCGTGGTCACCAAATACGGTCCGCATTTGACCGGGCCATGAGTCCAGCATCACCAAGTTACCCTCTGTCGCGCCATCAAGAAGATTGCCCATGTTGTCCACCAGCGCTGGCTGAACACCAAAGAAAGGACGCGTCGCTGAGCCCGGTTTAAGTGGTGTAGCACCAGGGAGGGGCGTAATCAAAATCCCACCCGTCTCTGTTTGCCACCAAGTATCGACAATTGGGCAGGCTTGATTACCGATGGTGCTGTGATACCACTCCCAGGCCTCGGGGTTGATGGGCTCGCCGACCGATCCCATGATCCGTAGCGAATTACGTTGGGTGCCGGCAACGGCTTCATTGCCTTTGGCCATCAGTGCGCGAATCGCGGTGGGAGCGGTGTAGAGGATATTGACCTGGTGCTTATCGACCACTTCACTCATTCGCGCCGTGGTCGGGTAGGTGGGAACACCTTCGAATAAAAGGGTTTTTGCCCCGTTCGCGAGCGGGCCATACACCAGATAGCTGTGACCGGTAATCCAGCCGACATCGGCGGTACACCAGAACACCTCGCCGTCTTGATAATCGAAAACGTATTTAAAGGTCATTGCGGCGTAAACCAAGTATCCACCTGTGGTGTGGAGAACGCCTTTGGGGGTGCCGGTGGAGCCAGAGGTGTAGAGAATGAAAAGGGGATCTTCAGCCTGCATTTCTTCTGCGGGGCAATCCACCGATGCGTTTTCCGTGACCTCATGCCACCAGACATCGCGGTGATGATGCCAATCAATGTCGCCACCTGTGCGCTGGTAGACCACCACTTTTTCGATTGACTTCACGTTGGGGTGGGTTAGCGCTTCATCGACATTTTGCTTTAACGGGACGGCACGGCCACCGCGTACCCCTTCATCCGCAGTTACCACCACTTTCGCGTTCGAGTCAATGATGCGGCCTGCAAGCGCTTCAGGGGAGAAGCCACCGAATACGACGGTATGCACCGCCCCAATGCGCGCACAAGCGAGCATCGCGATGGCCGCTTCCATGACCATCGGCATATACAAGCAAACCACATCGCCTTTTTTAACCCCTTGCGCTTTTAGGGCGTTAGCAAAGCGACCCACGTGCTCGTAAAGGGCTTGGTAAGTCAGGGTCGCATCGTCGTTGGGATCATCGCCTTCCCAAATCAACGCGATTTGATCGCCTTTGTCTTTTAGGTGGCGATCAATACAGTTAGCCGCCACGTTGAGTGTGCCATCTTCAAACCAGCGAATATCGACATGCCCCGTATCAAAGGACGTGTGCTTGACGTTGCTGTAAGGTTTTATCCAATCAATTATCTGGCCTTGTTCTCGCCAAAACCCCTCAGGGTCGGTAATTGACTGCTGATAGAGAGCTTGATATTTGGCCTCATCAGCGTGTGCCTTTTGTGCAATTGAAGGCATGACGGGATATACGTGACTATCGCTCATCCTGTTTCTCCTCGTGTCCGCGATGCTCCGCGCGGCGCTTCCATGTCGTGAGATGTCAGGCGTTACCGCGGCCTGGCAAACGTAAACCATGCAGTAAAGGTGTGACAGATAAGGCTATCCGGCAATTAGACTTTAGGATGAGCCCCTTGATTTTTAAGTGGATTGTGGTGTTGTCGGGCCAGTTACTGGGCGCTGGATCGCACTTTTATTGCGATTCAAGGGCGCTGGATTACCGAGATTGAGGGATTGGCATCTCGCCTTGCGTCAGGCGAACATAAATCAGGGCCGCTGCTAAGGCATCGTCTAAAGCATCATGGCGAGCAGGAAGGGGAATCTCTAGATGGCGACTGATCGCTTCCATGCTAATGTCATGATAAGCATTAGGGAGTAAGCGCTCTAATTTGCGTTGATAAATGTCGCTGACTTCAATCAGTGGGTTGGGCAGCGGGAAACCAAGATATTGACGGGCATAGCGATCCAAAATGCTTTTGTCGTAGCGGATATGGTAGCCAACTAAAGGATGATTACCGATGAAGTGGATCAGTGAGGTCATGGCCTGCTTGGCACTGACACCATGGACAAGATCTTGATGACGCAATTGATGAATGCGCACGGAGCCGGCGCTTAAACTTTCGGGTGCGGCAAGGGTGAGTGTCAGCGATTGACTGGTCAGAATACGGTTGCCTTTGATCGGTGTCGCCGCAATCGTAACTAACTCGGCATGAGCTGGGTCAAGGCTGGTGGTTTCACAATCCAGTGATATCAGGGTACGTTTATCTGGCGGTAAAAAGAGCGCGCGATAAGGAGAGTGGCGCAACCGATAGCGATGCCAATAGCGAGCCAGCTGGTTCACGTTAATCCCTCACATGATAGTGGAACGCGAGGGATTGTTTAAACTTTTTCACCACGTGCAACCCGTGGCGCAATAGATCGCGTTCACTCGACGGTAAGTCGGCCACATCCAGGCGGTTACTTTGCTGCTCACCACGAAGTTGTTGGCGTAGACGAAGACGAATGAACAGTTTTAGCGCCTCTGACAGGTTTGCTGCCGTTTCGTCGGCCAGTGTGCCTAACTGGGCCAGTTGCGCGAGCCTCTCAAAGGTATTGGTCTCGGTGATCCCTTTTTCTAAGCTCATGGTGCGAACACCGTGGACGATCGGGAAAATGCCGCCTTTTTTAATATCTAGCCCTTCTTTACTGCTTTTAAGCGAGCCAAACACGGTCAAAGGAACCCGGAAGGCCAGCGCGGGACGCACAAAGGTATTAAGCGCCAACATATTGTCACTTAACGCCTCGTGAAGTGGTGTTTGGATCGCATTAATCAAGCTGAGATCCCCGGCAATCGCCTGGCTATCGGCTAAGATGGCCAAATCCATCACGCTTTGTTCATTGGCACTTTGGACGAGGTTGCGCACGGTTTGTTGCCATTGCGAGGCGGTTTTTACCCATTTGGGGTTGCTGACCATCACATTGCCGGGGCAGGGCGGGTAGCCCAGTTGATAAAGCGTGTGTGAAAAGGCCGCCATGACTTGCTGACAATCCGGCCAGTCCAGGTCATCGGCGAGAATAAGCGCATTATCTTGATCGGTTTTAAGTACTTGCTCGCCCCGTCCTTCTGAGCCCATCACCACCATGCAGCACTGGTTTTGATAGTTCTCGGGCACCAACAAGCGAAAGGCTTTTTCCATGATTTGTTCATTCACGGTAGCGATGAGTTGCATCACAAAGCGGGTATGGATGCCGTTATTAAATAGGGTATGCACCAGTTTGCTCTGGCTATTGGCGGCGATAACTAACTCATCAATGGTTTGGGCGCGCGCAATTTGCAAGTTGAGCACGTGTGAGTGGGTTGAAAATAGGCTCAGCACTTGCGGCAGGTCAAGCATCCCCGCGGTTTGCCCTTGCTGGTCGACCACACGCACACGCTTCACGCGCTGGCGCGTCATACTGATCATGGCATGAAAAAGAAAGTCACCGCGTTCAACACTGACCACAGGGCGCGTGGCCACCTCGCCAACGTGGGCGGATTGATCATAGTCATCGAGTACCAAAGCGTGTAATAAGTTCGTCCGGGTAATGATCCCGCAGTCTCCATCATCAAACGTCACCAATGCACAGTCACAGCGTTCGGCTTTCATTTGCGCGGTCGCGGCTTTTATCGTCAGCGTTGGGGAAATACATAACGCAGGTTGAATATTACTATCATCAATCCTGGTGAGCATAAATTCGGCGAGGTTTTGTTGCTGACGTGCCTGGACCATTAACGCTTGTCGGCGTTGTAAGTTGGTCTCAAAGTAATCGCGGAAGTCTTGATTACTATGGTAGATCGCAAGAAACACCTCGGCCGGTAGTAGGTGACAAAGCGTATCTTCTAGGGCGCGGTATTGATGTTTGGCGGTGCCGTGCACGAGCGCGGGGACGTCAAATAAATCCTCAGACGTATAGTGAGAAAACACTTCTTGGCCTTCTTCTGAGACTTCTTCGACACTGCCTTTAATAATGATAAACAGCTGCTCACCCGTATCGCCTGCATGGATCAGGCTGTCACCACGTCGAAAATAGCCAACATCCAGCGCTTGTCGACATTGTTTGGCTTGTGCGGGCGTTAGGCAATCAAACGGTGGCTGCGAGGTGTCAAAAGGTTCAGGCATAATCGCACTCCTCACTATGATAGCCTCAGTGTGTCCTAGCCCTCGCGATCCTGCTAGCCGACTTTAGTCTAGCCAGTTACGACGGTTTCATCGACGAGATCAATGTTTTGCCATCAATAAGCGCCGCTTGTGTCTTTTTTTCCCGTCCTATTACTGCGACACTTAGCGCCGTATGTCTCTTAATATGAAGTAATGATATGGCATTAACCCAATGTTCCCCCTTTCGTTGGTTGTCAGAATATTTTGGCGGCTTCTTTTTTTCGTATGGCGTGTATTTGCCGTTTTGGGCGATATGGTTTGAGTCTCTAGGCCTTAATTCGGGCGTGATCGGGACCTTGATTGGGCTTGGTTTTGCTACCCGGTGTGTCGCCAACTTAGTGTTTACTCCGCGCGTGCAACAGGTTGAGGCTTTGTTGCCGGCTCTGCGGGCGTTGACCTTGATGGCGTTAGTGACCTGTGCCTTGCATCCTATGATGGGCGCCAATGTGTGGTGGCTGGCTTTCGTCACTGTGTTGTTTAATTTAGCCATTGGTCCAGCGGTGCCCTTGTCTGATGCGTTAGCGAACTATTACGCGCGTCATCGGTATATCGACTATGGTCGTACGCGTCTTTGGGGGTCGATTGCCTTTATTGTCGGTTCGAGCTTAACGGGCTGGTTGGTGACCGAGCAATCGGCGGCAATTATTCCTTGGGTGGCAATCGGTGGCTTATCGGCATGTTTACTGCTGACCTTGCGTCGTCCGACCATCATGCCGCAAAGCGAGCATGATATGACAGGCAGCAAAGTGTCGATGCGTCAGCTATTCCGTGATCGTCAGGTCATTGTATTTTTGCTGATCGCCTCTTTGTTGCAGGGCAGTCATGCCGCCTATTACAGCTTTAGTGCGATTTATTGGAAGCAGGCCGGTTACAGCGAGAGTATCGTCGGCTATTTATGGAGCTTGGGCGTCGTATCAGAAGTGGCCGTATTTGCTCTCGGCGCCCGGCTTTTTAGCGGTTGGTCGTCCAAGTCGCTATTCCAATTGGCTGCGTTAGGCGTATTGATCCGTTGGGGGATAACAGGCACCACCACCGCAGCCATTCCCGTTGTGTTGGTTCAGTTACTCCATGGCGTCACCTTTGCCGGTGCGCACTTGGGTGCCATGCAGTATATTCAGCGTGAATGCGGAACGCGGTTGGTCGCTGCACAAGCTGCTTATAACGCGTTGCCGATGGGCGCGGTGGTCGCGGCTCTTACTACTACAAGTGGGTGGATTTATGCGGTTTCGCCATCGGGAACCTTTTACGCAATGGCGCT
The DNA here is from genome assembly GCF_001995405.1 of Salinivibrio sp. AR640. Classification (NCBI taxonomy): domain Bacteria; kingdom Pseudomonadati; phylum Pseudomonadota; class Gammaproteobacteria; order Vibrionales; family Vibrionaceae; genus Salinivibrio; species Salinivibrio sp. AR640. Next base: position 38,019 of record NZ_MUFD01000022.1, read on the forward strand.
GCTTGCGTTGCCTGTTTTTGTGCTCCCATTACGTGAGCCCGAATTTCGACGCGCCAAGCATGCCAGTGTGCAATAAACGGCTTACCGGCTTGCAATAAAGTTAGCTAGAGCGCCCACAAAGCCAGCATTGCATGATTGAGTGGGCGCCGTTGCCGTGGTACACCCAGCCAAAGGATTTGGCACATTATGGCGTCAGGAAGGGAGTCATGACACAAGGCTGGGTAATTGTCTCTGTTTCACTGCTCTATATGGGGGCATTATTTGCCATTGCCTGGTATGGCGATCGCCAGCCGCGCTGGCTTCACAAATGGCGGCCTTGGATTTATAGCCTTTCCATTGCCGTTTATTGCACCTCTTGGACCTTTTTTGGCACCGTCGGCCAAGCGTCCAGCTCTCCATGGTCCTTTTTGCCGATTTATCTGGCGCCGATGTTGGTGTTTACCCTAGGATGGCGCTTTCTCGCTCGTCTCATTCTGATTGCCAAACGCGAACATATCACTTCGATCGCTGACTTTATTGCGGCGCGATATGGCAAGTCTCAGGGACTGGCTGTGATGGTGACGCTGATCGCTGTGGTGGGGGTGCTCCCTTATATTGCGTTGCAACTACGCGGCATTGCCATGGGCCTTGACGTGCTCTCGCCGGAAATGGGGCGGAGTGTTGGCTTAGAACAAACGCAAATTGCGTGGTTGGTGTGTGTCGTTCTCGCCGTTTTTACGGTGTTATTTGGTACTCGACACATTGATAGCACCGAACATCATCGCGGTATGATGATGGCAGTGGCGTTTGAATCTGTCATTAAGCTGGTGGCTTTTCTCGGGGTTGGCGTGTTTGTTGTTGCGCTGTTATTCCAAGCGCCGACGTTGCCAATAACGCTTGAAGCATCAGGCGTTATCGGTGAGCCCGATGTCGGTAGTTTAATCATTCACACCTTTTTAACGGGCGCCGCGATTATTTGTCTGCCGCGCCAGTTTCATACCATGGTGGTGGAAAACACGCGTGCAAGCGATTTGAACATGGCACGTAAAGTCTTCCCAACCTATCTACTCCTGATGCTAATTTTTGTCCTTCCCATGGCTTATGCCGGGCAAGCGTTATTGCCCGGTACACCGGCGGATGCCTATGTGATTCGCTTGCCCTTATCTGTGGGCGCGGAAGGTATGGCATTACTGGCGTTTATGGGCGGTGCCTCGGCAGCCAGTGGCATGGTGATTGTTTCTACCATTGCGCTGGCCATTATGGTCTCCAATGATCTTGTTATGCCGCTGCTGTTACGGCGTATGAAAATGGCCTCTCGCAATTTCGCGCAATTTTCTGGTTTATTACTCAACGTCCGTCGCGCGCTGATTTTCTTGATTTTGATTGCCGCTTGGGGCTTCTATCATTTGATTTTAACTGTCCCAACCTTGTCAGAAATTGGCTTTCTGTCTTTTGCTGCCATCGCGCAATTTGCACCTGCCATGGTTGGCGCCTTGTATTGGCGGCAAGGTAATAAAAAAGGGGTGTACGCTGGGCTAACGGTCGGATTTTCGCTTTGGTTGGTGACCATGATGGTCCAAACCGGGATGCTGGCAGGGGATGGGCAATCCAATATGCTTATCTGGCTGATTACGCCACCATCATTTCCTCCACTCGCCGGGCTTAATATTATTGATTGGGGGTTGGCCTTTAGCGTATTGATGAATGCCGCCAGCTTTATCCTTGTGTCTTTATTAACACGACCGTCACTGAGTGAGCGCTTGCAAGCCGCCGCATTTGTCGGCATGCCATTACCCGAAAACGATGGTGCGCGCTTGTATCAAAGCCGAGTCACGGTCGCAGAGCTTGAGATGCTGGCGTCACGCTTCGTGGGGCGTCGACGCATGCGCCAGGCTTTTAGCCAATTTGCTGAGCAGCGCGGTGAGGAGTTAATGCCACAGCAACAGGCCAGCGCCCCTTTAATTCGTCATACCGAGCGGGTGCTGGCGGGCGTGTTTGGATCGTCATCCGCTCGGCTGGTGCTGTCTTCTGCACTACAAGGACGAAATATGCAGCTGGAGGAAATTGCCACCATCGTGGATGAAGCCTCTGAGTTGTTTGATTTTTCTCGCGGTCTTTTACAAGGCGCCATTGAGCATATCAATCAAGGGATATCGGTGGTGGATAAACAATTACGGCTAGTGGCGTGGAATCAGCGTTATATCGATATGTTCCAATTCCCACCTGGGCTTATTCAAGTCGGACGACCGGTCGCAGACCTAATCCGGTTCAATGCTCAGCGGGGATTGTGTGGGCCGGGCGATCCGGAGGATCATGTGAGCAAACGAGTGATGCACTTAACGCGGCGAAAGCCGCATACGTCCTCGCGTGTTCATCCCGACGGGCGCGTGATTGAATTGCAAGGTAATCCGATGCCGGGCGGGGGCTTTGTCATGACCTTTACCGATATCACCGCGTTCCGCGATGCCGAAGCCGCGCTCAAACAGTCAAACGAAACCTTGGAAGCGCGTGTGACTGAGCGAACCCAGGAATTGGAGCGCTTGAATAGCCGTTTAATCGACGCCACCCGTAAAGCGGAATCTGCCTCGCAGTCAAAAAGCCGTTTTTTAGCCGCAGTGAGTCACGACTTAATGCAACCGCTCAATGCGGCGCGCTTGTTTGCCTCATCACTGAGTGAAATGGCGGTCAACCGCGAAACAGGAACCGCCGCGCAGCATATCGAAAGTGCGCTCGAAAGCGCTGAGGTATTGATTGGAGACTTATTGGATATTTCTCGTCTTGAATCGGGCAAGATGAAAGCCCGGATTGAATCCTTTCCATTGAGTGAAGTCTTTGATGCGCTTGAAGCGGAATTTGGAGTGTTAGCACACCGACAAGGCCTCGATTTTCATGTCTGCCGCAGCCGGGCCATTGTGCGCTCGGATAAAACCCTCCTTAGGCGAGTATTGCAAAACTTCTTAACCAATGCCTTTCGCTACAACCCAGACGGACGGGTGTTATTGGGCGTGCGCCGTACCGGCCATGATTATCGAATCGAGGTTTGGGATGATGGGGATGGGATCCCGTTGGCTCGCCAGCAAGATATTTTTCAAGAGTTCACTCGGATTGAGCGCCAAGGTGCAGAGCAGGGGCTGGGACTGGGGTTGGCTATCGCGAAAGGCATTAGCCAAATCTTGTCTCAACCGTTGGGACTGAAGTCATGGCCAGGCAAGGGGACTGTTTTTTCCGTCACTGTTGATGGCAGTGATATCCGCCAAGTGAATGCTATTCCGAAAGGCGCCACACCAACGCTGCACAGCGCCCAGGTGTTGGAAGGGTGCCGAGTATTATGCGTTGATAATGAACAAGATATTTTGACCGGAATGACCCAGCTTTTATCACGTTGGGGCTGTGATGTGCGGTGCGCGCAAGATGTTGGCGAGGCAATGCAGCAAATCAGTGAACAATGGCAACCTGAATTTGTGCTGAGTGACTATCATTTAGCCAACCAACAAACGGGCCTACAAGTATTACAGCAATGCCAGCTAAAGTTGGGCGCTTGTTTTCATGGCGTAATGATCAGCGCTGACCGCAGTACTGAAACACAACAGGCGGTAACTGGGCTAGGCTTTACGTATCTGTCTAAGCCCGTGAAGCCGCTGAAGCTACGGACCCTATTACAACAGCGAGGAAAATAATGACGCCGTTTGCATTCGCGCGCCTTGAAACCGATATCGGTACCGTCAAGGTCGAAGGACGATTTGATCCTATTGATGGTCATATTGAAGTCGATGAACTTGCTCACTTGGATGGCGACGGATGGGCCGATGTGAACCACTGGCTTGCTGAACAAGCTTATGAACACAAAATCGCTGTGATTATTGCCGCGATTCGACCTGCCGTGATGTCGCTGAATAGCTAGTGGCTCCCTTCGCTGGGGCCATCATCGTATCATCAATTATGACGCATTTTGTCGTCGACTATGATGCGTCTTGGGCTTGCTGGTGTTCGGTGTAAAAGGTCTTGTGCTCGATAAACGTAGCAGGCGTTTGCGCAAAATAATGGCTACCCGCCATGCTCACTGCGACGCGGATTTGTGCATCATTACTCTTTGGTGCTGGCAGTGATACGAGCCAGTGGGTACCTTTATCACCGGTGGCTTGCATTGCTTGGGGCGAGGTCTGTGCCAGGCCAATACGAACACCTTCTAAAGGCAACTCACTGACTAGCTGCAACGTAAGCTGATTATCCTCGATCCCTTGTGACTCCAGTTTGAGTTTCATATCACCATTTTCGAGCTGACAAAATCCGCTGGTATAGCGACAGTTGGAGCGGACAGCAAGCGGGTAGCTTTTCCCCGGTTGGGCCGCCTTGGGCGCTTCAGACACACTGGCATCGACCGCAAAATAGGCTATCACTGCGAGCACTGGCGCGACTAGCATCGCGATAACTACATGCTTGTTGGTTAATAAACGCGTTATCGTTGACATCATGCCTCTCCTTGGCTGGACATAATCGGTCGTTTAAAAGCCCCCGAAGGGGCTTGGATAGTTTAACACTGTATCAGTGTGATTGCGCATCACCCGCACCCGATGGCATGCGAACGTGTTCGACTAAGTCTTGCACCTCTTGCGGTGTTTCCTTCGTCATGCGTGACACAATGATAGCGACAACAAAGTTGCAGACTGCCCCGACTGCACCAAAGGCATTGGGTTCAATCCCTAAGATCCAGTTGCTGCCTAAGCCTTCTAAGTAGGTCCAATCAGCGACAAACAGAATCCCTTTATGTTGGAAGACATAGAACAGGGTGACACTGATCCCCGCTACCATACCCGCAATTGCGCCCTCTTTATTGATGGTTTTGGTGAAGATCCCCATCATCAGTACCGGGAATATCGATGACGCGGCCAAACCAAAGGCAAGTGCCACTGTCCCGGCCGCAAAGCCTGGTGGATTGAGCCCCAAGTATCCAGCGCCGGCAATCGCTAATGCCATGGATATCCGGCTCGCCATCAGCTCGCCTTTTTCACTGATATTCGGATTGACGACCCCTTTAATCAGATCATGAGATATCGCGGACGATATAGCCAATAATAACCCGGCTGCGGTCGATAAAGCGGCCGCCAGGCCACCGGCGGCAATCAAGGCGATCACCCAGTTAGGCAGTTTGGCGATTTCGGGATTGGCCAGGACAATAATATCGCGGTCAACGCGTAATTCGTTGGTTGCCGAATCCGACGTGTACTGAATTTTTTGATCGCCGTTTTTATCATCAAAACCAAGTAGCCCGGTTTTTTCCCAGTTTTTGAACCAGTCTGGACGTTCGTCATAGACAAGATTGTCGCCATTAGGCAGATTCACAGTGTCCATTAAGTTCAAGCGCGCCATTGCCGCGACCGCAGGTGCTGAGGTGTACAAAATCGCGATAAAGAACAGCGCCCAACCCGCAGAAGCCCGAGCATCACGTACCTTAGGCACGGTAAAGAAACGGATAATGACGTGGGGTAAGCCAGCAGTACCAATCATCAGTGACATGGTGTAGGCAAACATATTGAGCGTACTGCCACGCACTGCGGTGGTGTATTCCACAAAGCCAAGTTCGGTGACCACCTGATCCAGTCGATCGAGCAGATACTGATCGGTGCCCGCCATGGTGCTACCGAGACCCAGTTGTGGGAACGGATTACCAGTCAAGTTAAGGGAAATAAAGATTGCGGGAATGGTGTAAGCTAAAATGAGTACGCAATATTGAGCAATTTGGGTATAAGTAATGCCTTTCATCCCGCCCATCACGGAATACATAAAGACGATCACCATACCGATTAATAGCCCGGTGGAGTAATCCACTTCTAAAAAGCGACCAAAAGCCACTCCAACCCCTTTCATCTGACCGATAACATACGTCACTGAGGCGATGATTAAGCAGATGACAGCGACGATACGTGCGGTTTTTGAATAAAAGCGCTCACCGACAAACTCTGGCACGGTAAATTTGCCAAACTTACGGAGATAAGGCGCGAGCAGCAATGCAAGAAGCACGAAGCCGCCAGTCCAACCCATTAAAAACACCGAACCGCCATAACCCATAAAGGCAATTAAGCCGGCCATTGAAATAAAGGAAGCGGCTGACATCCAGTCTGCAGCGGTAGCCATCCCGTTTGCGATGGGGTTGACCCCGCCGCCCGCGACGTAAAACTCCTTAGTGGAGCCTGCGCGTGCCCAAATTGCAATCCCGATGTAGAGTGCGAATGTGAACCCGACAACAATATAAGTAATGGTTCTTAAATCCATGTGTTTATCCTCTTACTCGTCGTCAACACCGAACTCGCGATCGAGTTTGCGCATTTGTTTGGTATACACAAAAATGATGCCGAGGAAGGTATAAATCGATCCCTGCTGAGCAAACCAGAATCCTAATTTGTAGCCGCCAATTTGAATGGTATTGAGAGCATCAACGAATAAGATCCCGCAGCCAAATGAGACCACAAACCAGACAATCAGTAAGCTGATCATCAGTTTTACGTTTCTGTCCCAGTAGGCTTTTGCGTGTTCCTTGCTTTGAAACGCCATCGCCTTCTCCTTGTTTATTACGTTAATGGAATGTTACGTAATGACGATAGCAGGGGTTAGGCAAAGCGACATTGCAACTTTAGTCGAGCTTAGTTGTAGGCAATCGGAGGAAAAATCAGGTGTTTTGTGAGGTAGGTTGGGCTGGCTCCGTGTGAGCCAGCCAAGGCTTTCGCCAAAGGTCTAACTTAAGTGGTAAAACTTTTGGACCCCTTCGAGTAAATTAGCCACTGCCACCGAGGCGAGAATCAGCCCCATTACGCGACTGATAATCGAAGCGCCCACATTACCAATCACTTTGTGAATCACATTGGCCCCGAGGAGTAAAGCCAAGGTCGCGAGCAGAACTAAAAACATCACTCCCGCGGTGATCGCTTGTTCAGCAATGGCATAGCGGTTGTTATCGGTGAGCATCACAATGGCCATCATGGCGCCGGGGGAGGCAATGGAAGGCACAGCCAACGGATAAACGGCCGTTGCCGCTATCTCGGCTTTATCCACGTTTTCGCTCAGCATTTTGGCCTCTTGGCTGGGTTTGCCTTCGCCGAAAATCATGGTCAGAGCAAAAAGAAGGAGTACTAAACCGCCCGCGGCTTGAAATGCGGGCAGTGGAATTTGCATCGCTTCTAACAAAATCTGACCAATAATGAGAAAGAAAAGCAAAATCGCAAAGGAAATAGTGACGGCTTTAATCGCAACGCGGCGTTTTTGTTTCGCCGTCATATGGCTGGTTTGCGAGAGATAAATGGGCACGCTACCGACAGGATCGATCACGGCCCATAAGATCACGAATTGTGTAGCCAGAATACTTAGCATGGGCGCTCCATAATAGGGTCGAGGGCGCTAGCGTATCAAAGTTCTATATTGGATTGCTGCAATAAAATCACCGCTTGCGTACGATTTTTCACCCCGAGCTTGCGGAAAATAGCCGTCATATGCGCTTTGATGGTGGCTTCGGAAACGGCGAGATCGTAAGCGATTTGTTTATTGAGCAGACCGTCACAGAGCATCCGCAACACCTTATACTGCTGCGGTGTCAGCGCAGCGAGTTTGCTAGATAGGCACTCGCTGTCATCCTCCTCGCCGAGATCATCAGGAAAACAAGGCGTTCCCTCGAGTACCTGGGTTAATGATTGCACCAAGGCGCGCATATCGCTGGACTTAGGGATAAAGCCAAACGCACCATGTGAATGCACTTGACGGATCACATTGCGTTCTTCGCTGGCAGAGACGACGACAATGGGCAGGCTAGGATATTGGTTGCGCAGCTCAATCAGACCGGACATGCCGTTAGCGCCGGGCATTTTGAGGTCGAGTAGGACTAAATCGACGTCAGCATCTCGTGCGAGTATTTTATGCAAGCTATCTAAGCTATCTGCTTCCAACAGGTTGGCACCGCTTATCGCCATATGCACAGATTGAAATAAGGCATTTCGAAATAGTGGATGATCATCAGCAATAACGATGGTGTGTTGCGCTTCCATAATGCGGCTATCTTTCCCTTCAGTTTCTTTCAACCTATCACCCGATGCGGGGCTTATCAATTTTGTAACAAGAGAACTAAGAGATTGATCATTCCTTGCTTTTTACTGACGGCATAAGTGCATGTTCATTGAGGTGAGCGAGAAATGCCTCAGGAGGTAAAAAGCCGGTTATACGCGCCGCTTGATCTCGTTCCCCCGTGGGAAGCCAAAAATCGAGAGTCGGTAAGCCTGCTACTGCTTGGCTACGCATCAAGGCAAAATCTTCCGGACGGTTTTTACTCAGGTTCACTTTAATTCGGTGCATAGTATTAAGTGGCTTAGCCACTGCCGGATCGGTAAATGTTTTTTGCGCAAACTGTTTGCATGGAATGCACCAGTCGGCGTAATAGTCGACAAAGGCGACTTGTTGATTGGTAGCGGCTTTGGCAAGCTCAGCCTCAAGCGCGGCTTGGCTATTAACGGTCACAAAGGTTGGCGCCGTGACGGTATGCGATGTTGTCGCAGGGATGGTAGCTTGTTGCGAACGAACAATATAAAGCGCACTGGCGGCTAATGCGGCAACCAACAATCCAGCAGTCAATGCGACACGGCGACGCTGTCTCATATGTTTTCCTTTTCATGTTAATAGGATGAGTATACACAAATACCATGATCACACCGCACGGGTGTGCGACTGGATCAACTGACCGGGCGTCATACCAAACTGACGCTTAAATGCGGTGACGAAATTAGAGGGGTGATGGTAGCCCGCCCAGTAAGCCGCTTCGCCAATTGAAATCGCCTCATGTAGCAACTTTTCTTTGACCACCGCGAGCCGGCGGCGGCGAATGTAATCAGACACGGGCACGCCCAAATGAGTACGAAAACGACGCTGCAGTGTGCTGCGACTCAGGCCGCACGCGTGTGCAATGGTCGATAAGGTCAATGCGGTATGCAGTTTGGTCTCAATATACGCGACGGCTTTTGCGACTTGTGGTTCATGGGTGGTAGGGATGTGTTCGATAACAGGCTCAATGATCAGATGAGCGGCTTGGTCACACAGATACTTGATGATGGTGAGTGCATGTAGATGCTGGGTCAGGGGATCAGCCTCATGTTGCCTATTAATACTGGGTAATAAGGCGCGAATGGAGTCAAGTATGGAGGTACTCGGTTGCCAGCGTACATAGCCTAAATGATGGCGATGCAAGCCACTAAGCAGTGGCAAGGCTTGCTCGTCTGCATAGCCATTAAGCCATTCGGGGGGTAGCAATATGTTCACTTTTTTCAGGTGGTTCCCCTCAATTAAGCGACGGCGAAAGGTGCTATCACGACCCACGGAGACGGCAAGCGCTTGGGGCTGGTGGCGTGCATCACACCGATAGGTGTGGCCATCGTAGGCAAACTCCAGCATGCCTTCGAGGACTATCACTAGCGTGATCCCCAGATGGGCACGGTGGAGCACATTGGCATCACATAACTCATCGGTGATCCCGCCATCGACCTGCAACCCTCCCGGACATAAGGTATGTGAGAACTGCCCTCGCACCAGAGATTGCGTCCGTTGCGAGTGGTTAGCCATGATCTCGGCGTGACCCTCTGCGCTGGATTCTCGTTGTGTGCAAACAACAGACACGGGTGCTGCCATAGTGTTCCCCCTTAACATGCTGCATCAACGCGCTATGCATAAAAGCTCTGCACATAAAAGCTCTGCGCATAAAAGCTTGATGCACGCGCATAACTCTTTTTTCTTCCTGAAAACCACTTAAACAGTAACATAAATGCGAATTAGTATCATTTAGTTGTTTGGGTTGTCCAAGAAGGAAATGAATTATGACGTTGTTACTTCCCGCCAAGGCGCGTCCGGCTTTGCTTGCGCTGAGCATTGCCAGTGCTTTGTGTCCCTCTGCGATGGCTGATAGCCCCGAAGGTGAAAGCATAGAAACGGTGTCCGTGTGGGGCACAAAAGTGTCTAGCTCCTCCCGTTACCTGGGGGAGGCCGATCTTACCGTGAAGCAGCCCGATCACCTCTCTGACTTATTGCGTGATATTCCCGGTGTGGATGTGGGCGGCACGCACTCGCTCACCCAGCGCATTAATATCCGTGGCTTTACCGAACAAGATCTGGATATCACCGTCGATGGCGCCTCACAAGGCGGTAAAATGTTCCACCACATCAGCAACCTCACTTTAAATCCTGACATTTTGCAGCGTGTTGATGTCGCGGTGGGCGCATCGTCGATTCTCACTAGCGAGCTGGGGGGCGCGGTCGCGTTTGAAACCAAAGATCCGTACGATCTCTTGCGTGCGAATGAGACATTTGGGGCACGCCTAAGTGGGGGCTGGGGCAGTAACGATTACCAGCAAGGCTCGTTGACCGTTTATGGGTTGTTGAGTGATGAATGGGATGCGATGGCATATATCAGCCGTTTTGATCGCGACAACTTTAAAGACGGCAATGGGCATCGTACCTTCGGCGGTGAAGGTGAGGTCACTAATGGCTTAGTGAAACTAGGTTGGGAGCCTGAGAGTGGGCATCGCTTTGAAGTCAGTTATGACAAGTACCGCGATAAGGGCGATTACCTACCGCGTCCTGATATGGGCGTGAGCTTCAACCGCAATCGCACGGGCGAAATGACCCTGCCAGTGACCTACGATCGTGATACCGCGACGATCAACTATGAATACACGCCGTCACAAACCATCGAATTAAAAGCGCTGGCCTATTATAACCAGCTGTCACTCACCCGTGATGAAACCGAATTTGCGACCCACCCATTTCTGGCTGACCGCAAAGGCGTCAACGTGGCAGAAGACACGAATATTGGGGTAAAACTCAGTGTGTCGCAACGTATTGGCGATCATCAGCTCGCGTACGGTGCGCACTATGAAAACCAAGACAACGACACCCAATTTGCCAAACCGGGTGTACAGATTTTGGAGTCGGCCGACAAGATTGCGCTGTATGTGGAAGACAAGATAGCGCTGACCTCACGCTTTTCGGTGACACCAGCGGTACGTTATGACAGCTTTGATCGTCGAGCGACCAGCTCGAGTCAGCGTTACGATGATGTGTCGCTGGCGTTGGGTGCAGAGTTTGTCGCTAACGACTATCTCACCCTGTTTGCCAACAGTCGAGAGCTGCACAAAGCGCCGCCGTTGAATGAATCATTCACCACCACAGCACTGAGTGAAAGCGCGGATAAAGACTTGAAAGCCGAGCATGGCCGGACCGATGAAATTGGTGTGCGCCTCTCAAACGCAGCGGCGCAAAAAGACTACTTGTTAACCGCCAATCTGACGGTGTTTCGCACTGAGCTCGATGATGAAATTGTGGTGCGTAGTTACAAAGATGGCAGTGGTAATTGGGCTTATGAAACCACCAACCGTGGCGATGCCACCTATCGTGGCTTTGAGGCCAGTACCTATTGGGCATGGCAGCAGTGGACGGCGTCAGCCAGTTACAGTCGTACGGATGTGAGTTATTCAGAGGCGTATCAACTGGATCAAATTTTTGGTCGCGCTCGCCACCTCGGCGATACCCTTGCCTTGAATGCGGATTACGCGTTGAACCGTTGGGATATGCTGCTGGGGTGGAACACCCAAATTCAGCGCTCGACCACCGTTCCTGATAGCAACTTGACCAAACCGGGCTACACAGTACACAACGTGTTCGCTCAGTGGCAACCGATGGCGGTAGACGGTTTCACTTTGACGGCTGGGGTCGACAACTTGTTTGACAGTCGCTATCGCTCGCATGCGTCAACGTCAGGTGAACGAGGCGCAGAAATCCTCGATTACGAGCCCGGCCGCAATATTAAATTGACGGCGTCCTATCAATTTTAACGCGATGAGGCTGGCATTCATGCCAGCCTACCAAGGAGAACGTATGCCTAGTATGACTACGATGATTGAGTCCGAGCATGCCCCGCGTTACTTGCAGACCTTGTGTCGTCACTTTGGTCGCAAAGTCGAGGCGAGCTGGGATGAGCAAACAGGACGCGTACATTTCCCTGCGGGAGTGTGTGATATGCAGGTGCAAGGAACCCAGTTGCGTGTTACATGCCATGCCGACGATGAAGCGAGCTTAACCTTGGTGACTGAGACGGTCAGTAGCCACATCAAGATGTTTGCCCGCAGAGACGCACTGCCCCATCAGTGGCAGTGCGTCGCCGACGCTTAGGCGCGTTTTTTCGCGCGCCCTTGCACGGCTTTAAAACGCGGATTCGTTTTGCAAATGACAAACATGCGTCCGCGGCGACGGATAACCTGGCAATCAGGGTGACGCTGGCGGGCGCTTTTCAGTGAGTTCAATACCTTCATGACGACGCCTTTTGACTGCGACCAATTTGGCCAAACTTGCGCGCAAAGTTGGCGGCGCGCCCCTCTTTATTGGCAGCGCGTTGTTTACCTGTGTACACCGGATGTGAAGCGCTCGAGATATCCAACGGGTAGTAAGGATAGGTTTTGCCATCTTGCCACTCAATGGTGCGTGATGTTTGCAAGGTTGATCCGATTATAAAATAGGCGTCAACGCTGGTGTCATGAAAAACGACAGGGCGGTACTCGGGATGGATATTGGCTTGCATAATGACTCCGTATTAATTGTTATGATATAACATAACAATTAAAGACAGGAAAGAAAAGCCTGCCTAGTGTCTAGGTTAAAGATCTCAATTTCCGAACTTTTTGTTGTCAGTTCGCGAAAAGTGTTACTTTTTCTTACTTGAATCAACATACGCGTTACGGGGCCTGGTTAGACTTTGGCCATGGTGCTGGGCGCGTTTGCTCTCGTGTGTGAACGCGACGTAGTGGGAAAGTSTATCCAAAGTAGGAGAAAATTATGTTTTTGGTTGAGTTATTAGTGGTACTCAGCTGCATCTTAGTGGGTGCCCGTATCGGCGGCATCGGTTTAGGTGTGATGGGCGGGCTTGGACTCTTAGTGTTGAGCTTTGTGTTCGGGTTGCAACCGACGCATCCTCCGATTGATGTTTTATTAATGATCATGGCGGTAGTTGCCGCTGCCGCGACCATGCAAGCGGCAGGGGGCCTCGATTTTTTAATTAAAATTGCCAGTGGCATTCTGCGCAAAAATCCACGTCATATTACTTTTGTTGCACCTTTAGTGACGTATGTCTTTACCATGATGGCAGGGACGGGACACGTGGCGTACTCGGTGTTGCCAGTTATTGCCGAAGTGAGCCGCAAAAGCGGGATTCGTCCTGCCCGCCCACTCGGTATGGCGGTAATTGCCTCACAGTTTGCGATTGTGGCCAGCCCGATTGCCGCTGCTGTGGTGGCATGTGTCGCCTTTTTAGAACCGCAAGGCATCACACTGACAGATGTTCTATCAGTGACCATTCCTAGCACCTTTATCGGTTTGGCGCTGGCGTGTGTGATCGTGAATAAACTGGGCAAAGAGCTTAAAGACGATCCTGAATATCAACGTCGTCTGCAAGATCCCGCGTTTCGCCGGGAAATGGAAGCTGACCTCGCGGTTGAAGATATCGAAGTCACCCCTGAGGCGAAAAAATCGGTTGCATTGTTCTTATTCGGTGCGTTAGCCGTGGTTATTATGGGGGCTTTCCCTGCTTTGCGTCCGGCATTTGATGGTGAGCCAATGGGCATGGCCCACACCATTGAAATCGTCATGTTGTCGGTTGCTGCGTTAATTATTCTGACTTGTAAACCAGACGGTAATGCGATTAGCCAAGGCTCAGTATTCCATGCTGGGATGCGTGCCATCGTTGCTATCTTTGGTATTGCTTGGTTAGGGGATACCTTGGTTGCCGGCCATCTAGATATGGTCAAAGACGCGGTATCTGGCTTGGTTGAAGTGGCGCCCTGGACATTTGCTTTTGCCTTATTTGCCCTATCAGTGATGGTGAATAGTCAAGGTGCAACGACGGCGGTGCTTGTTCCAGTAGCGATTTCGCTTGGCTTACCTCCTTCGATGATCATTGCCACCTTTGTTGCGGTAAATGGTTATTTCTTCGTCCCGAATTATGGTCCGATTATCGCTTCAATTGATTTTGACCGCACCGGTACCACGCGGATTGGTAAGTATGTGTTCAACCATAGCTTTATGTTGCCAGGCTTACTGAGCATGGTCTTTAGTATTGCATGTGGTTTGTTGATTACCCAGGTGTTGTAGCGGCTGTTTCACCGGCATGAAAAAGGGCGCTATAAGCGCCCTTTGTTGTTTTATGGTTGTTGTGATTTTGACCGACTAAGCGTTAAAGCGTTTACCGCGGTATTTGGGGTGCATGAGGTTCTCAACGGAGAAAATCTCATCAAGCTCAGACTCTGTCATCAAACCACGCTCGAGTATCACCTCTTTAACACTTTTACCGGTTTCCGCACAAATCTTGCCGACAATATCGCCTTCGTGATGACCGATAAAGGGGTTGAGATAGGTGATAATCCCAATCGAGTTATGCACGTAGTGCTCGCACACTTCTTGGTTAACCGTAATCCCGCTTACACACTTCTCACCCAAGTTCCGGCAGCCATTCGCCAGGATGGAAATAGACTCAAACAGTGCCTGCCCAATTACGGGCTCCATCACGTTAAGCTGAAGTTGGCCGGCTTCGGCAGCAAAGGTGATGGTAGTGTCGTTCCCCATGACTCGATAACAAACCTGATTGACTACTTCAGGGATCACCGGGTTGACCTTGGCAGGCATGATGGATGAACCGGCTTGCATTTCAGGCAAGTTAATTTCATTCAGTCCTGCACGAGGGCCAGAAGAAAGTAGGCGTAAATCATTACAGATCTTCGATAGTTTCACCGCCAGGCGTTTTAGCGCGCCATGCACCATGACATAGGACCCACAGTCTGAGGTGGCTTCAATCAAATCTTCTGCCGGGATACAAGGTAAACCAGTAATCTCTGCGAGGCGTTTCACCGCCAGTTGCTGGTAACCTTCTGCAGCATTCAACTTCGTCCCGATCGCGGTGGCGCCTAAATTCACTTCTAAAAGCAGGGCCGCCGTATATTTGATGTTTTTAATCTCTTCACGCAGCAGCACAGAGAAGGCTTTGAACTCTTGTCCCACTGTCATTGGCACCGCATCTTGCAGCTGGGTACGGCCCATTTTTATGACATGAGAGTACGTGTCTGCTTTGACATCGAATTCTTTTTGTAAGTAATCAATCGCATCCATCAGTTTGAGAATGCTGTTATATACCGCAATTCGAAATCCGGTTGGATACGCACAGTTAGTGGATTGGCTCTTGTTGACGTGATCGTTAGGGTTAATCACATCATAATCGCCTTTCTCGTGCCCCATCAGTTCAAGCGCAAGGTTGGCAATTACCTCGTTGGCGTTCATGTTCACCGAGGTGCCCGCGCCGCCTTGAAAGACATCCGAGGGGAACTGATCCATGCATTTGCCGGTTTCCAACATCTGGTCACAGGCTTTGATGATGTAATCACCGACGTCAGCAGGGATCACGCCAAGTTCTTGGTTGGCCATTGCGGCGGCCTTTTTGGTGTAAACCATGCCGCGTACGAAATCTGGGATATCAGAAATACGGGTGCTTGAAATAGTGAAGTTCTCAATCGCGCGCAAGGTATGAATGCCATAATACGCATCTGCAGGCACCGCTCGTTGGCCGAGTAAGTCCTCTTCCAAGCGGGTGGCAGTGGTTTGCGTAGGGGTATCATTGGGGGTAATAATCGTCTGAGACATGCGTTGGCCTTAACATCAAGTTATTATAATGATTAAAACGTCGCCACAAATATTGCTGTAGAATCCATTCCTCAGAGATTTTGGCTGGATGTATCGTCTATTACATCGTTTCAACCCATATTACAGCACATGATGCGGTTGAAATGGCTGACTTCCGTCACAGCTGTAACATGATGACTAAACAAAATGCGCTTTCTTGCGCTGGGATTCAAGCAGTAAATACAGGATCCCGGTTCGGCTTTTGCCTTATTTTGATGTTAGGATGAAACGTCAATTTTTAGCGCGAGGTGAACCGTGTTTCCAGTCTTACTACTGCTATTTATTCTGGTCCCAGTGATCGAAATTGGCCTATTTATTCAGGTCGGCGGCTGGCTGGGCTTGTGGCCGACCTTGGCGTTGGTTCTGATCACGGCATTTGTCGGTGCGTCTTTGGTCCGTAATCAGGGGTTGATGACGCTGGCCTCGGTGCAGGACAGACTCAATCGCGGTGAGTTACCAGCGCAGCAAATCCTTGAAGGCGTGATGCTTGCGGTAGCAGGTGTCTTGCTGTTGACGCCAGGCTTTATGACCGATGCGATGGGGATGTTGGTGCTGCTACCAGCACCGCGTGCGGCGCTCGCCAAACAAGTGATGAAACGGGTCACTGTGTCTCAAGCGGGCTTTGGCCAAGGCGGCTTCCACCAAGGAGGTAATACGCAAGGCCCCTTTGGTGACGATCCTTTTCGTCGTGGCGGGCGCGATGACGATGGCAACACCTTTGAAGGTGAGTACGAGCGTAAAGACGATGACGACGATGACAATCATCGCCTAAGATAACGTTTACGTTGTAAAAAACATCGACAAAAATGGCCGCACACTGCGGCCATTTTTAGTTTTTTGCGGACCTTATGGGCCTATTGCACTATTGTCGTTTATTCAGCGAGTGTCGTTTATTCAGCAAGCTCAGGGCGTTGGCGATATTGGTCGAGTGATGCTGGGTTATCCAGTGCGCTTAACTGTGCCACGTCTTGGCCATGGACCACATCGCGCACCGCCAACTCAGCCAGTTTGCCTGACTTGGTGCGCGGAATATCGCTCACCTCGGCAATCACGGCGGGAACATGACGCGGTGTACACTGGGTTCGGATGGTTTTTTTGATGGCTTGCTTGATTGGCTCATCCAGTGTCACGCCGGCGGCGAGTTTGACGAATAGCACCACGCGGACATCATTTTGCCATTGCTGGCCGATGACCACTGAATCCATGATCTCGCTAAGCTGATTTACATGGCGATAGATTTCCGCCGTACCAATTCGCACCCCGCCTGGGTTTAATACCGCATCAGACCGACCATAAAACACCATGCCGCCTTGTACGGTCAGGCGCACATAGTCACCATGGAACCAGATGTCATCAATCTTGTTCCAGTAGGCATTGTGATAGCGACTGCCATCGGTATCGTGCCAAAAGCCAACCGGCTGGTTGGGGAAGCTATTACAACACACCAGCTCACCTTTTTGCTCTTCAACCGCTTGGTCTTGGGCGTTAAACACTTGTACATCGAGCGCCAAGCCCCGCTTTTGGCTTTCACCGCGATAAACCGGTGACAGCGGGCTGCCAAGAACAAAACAGCCACAAATGTCGGTGCCACCCGCAATCGAGCTTAACTGCAGATCAGACTTTATTTTTTGATAGACATAATCAAACTGCTCGGGCGCAAGTACCGAGCCGGTCGAACATAGGACGCGTAGCGACGCCAGCGAGTAATCATCTTTCGGCGCTACGCCTTGTTTTTCCAATGCCTCTAAGTATTTGGCTGCGGTGCCCAAAAGGGTGAGCCGGTGCTGCTCGGCCAGTCGCCATAGTACCCCCGCATCCGGATAAAACGGTGAGCCATCATAAAGCACCAAGGTCGCGCCGCTTGCCAAGGCACTGACCTGCCAATTCCACATCATCCAGCCGCAGGTGGTGAAGTAGAAAAAGCGATCGCCGGGGCGCACATCCGAATGGAGCTGATGCTCTTTCAAATGATTGAGCAATATTCCCCCTACCGAATGAATAATGCACTTGGGCTTACCCGTGGTGCCGGAAGAGTACAGCACAAAGAGTGGGGCATTGAACGCCACGCGGGTAAAGCGAAGCGGTGGCGCGTCCTTGGCTAATAAGTCTTGCCAGTTATCCACGCCAGCAGGTAAAGAAGGTCGCTCGCCATCAAAAGGGATCACCACTAGGCGCTCAATGGCCGGTACGTTATCCACCACCTGCTGTGCTTTATTCAGGCAGTCATAGGTTTTGCCGTTATAGTGGTAATGATCGGTGGTAAACAGCACTTTGGGCTCGGTTTGGCCAAAACGGTCTAACACACTGTCGACGCCAAAATCCGGTGAGGTTGAGGTCCAAATCGCGCCCAGTGCCGCGGTGGCAAGCATCGCAATCACGGTTTCAGGCAGGTTAGGTAAATAGCCAGCAACCACATCGCCCGGCTGAACACCTTGCATATCTAGGTAGTGACGGATGGCCGCGACCTGATCGACGAGCTCACGCCAAGTGAGGGTTCGTGCTACCTCATGCTCACCGCTAAAAATCATCGCCGGTTGGTCGGCATATTGCTCTGCGTGCTTGAGCAGGTTTTCGGCATAGTTCAGACGTGCGGTGGGAAACCAGTGGCTATCTCGATTGGGGTGCTCGGGATCGATATCGCACACTCTCTCGCCCGGATCGCCGATCACGCCGGAAAATTGCCATAATTGTTGCCAAAAATCGCCGCTTTGACGCACTGACCATGCATAAAGATCGTCATAGCCACTCAGCTGGGTGTCGTGAGTCTGATTCACGGCACGGATAAACGCGGCGAGTAAGGTGTGGGTTTGACGTTCCTTATCCGGCGCCCACAACAATCCGTCTTTCATGTCCTCTCCTTAGCTCTTATCAGGGTGTGCCTGTATAAATGCATCCAGCGTTTGGCACTGTGCCTCAATGCGCGTCAAAGTTGGGTAGGTCGTTAAATCAAACGCAAATCGGCGTGCATTAAACAGCTGCGGTACCAAACAAATATCGGCCAAATTAGGCGCTTCGCCGCCAATAAAGGGGCTGTCTAATCCCTGTAGTTTGGCTTCCAAGCCATCGAACCCTTGTTTTAGCCAATGGTGATACCAAGTGATTTTGTCATCATCACTGTGGCCAAAGGGGCCGGTTAAGTATTGCAGAACCCGTAAGTTATTGAGTGGATGCACATCACAGGCAATATCGAGCGCCAGAGATCGGCACTGGGCTTTTTGCACTGGATCACTGGGGAGCAGTTTTACCTGCGGATAGCGCTCATCGAGGTATTCAATAATGGCCAGTGATTGGCTCAAGGTGACATCGCCATCGACCAAGGTGGGCACTAAACCGGCGGGATTGAGCGAACGATAGGCGTCACTGTGCTGATGTTTATCCAGCAGAGAAACGGTTTCTCGTTGGTAGGTAAGGCCTTTAAGGCCAAGGGCGATGCGGACGCGGTAGGCCGCGGTCGACTTACTGTAATCATAAAGCAGCATACAAGCTCCTAGACGGCGTCAACGTCAAGCGCGCCTAGAGGTACTAGGCGCGCATCAAGGTTACTCTGCGATGTAACGGGTCACAGTTTGCTCAATGGCGCCGAAAATAGACGCATCTTGGCTGTCGCGCATATCGATAGTGACGCTATCGCCAAAGGTCATAAACGGAGTTTTTGCCTCGCCTTGGTCGATAATTTCCAGCATGCGCTTTTCGGCTAAGCAGCAAGAGCCTTTACTGCGATCGGTATTGGACACGGTGCCGGAGCCAATAATGGTCCCGGCACTGACATGACGGCTTTTCGCTACATGGGCGACCAGTTCGGCAAAATCAAAGGTCATATCGACACCGGCGTCGGGCGAGCCAAACCAGTCGCCGTTCAGAGTGACATGCATCGGCAAGTGGACTTTATGGTCGCGCCAGTGATCGCCCAGCTCATCGGGGGTAACCGCCACCGGTGAAAATGCAGAGGCGGGCTTAGATTGGAAAAAACCGAACCCTTTGGCAAGCTCGCCGGGGATCAGGTTGCGCAGAGAAACATCGTTGACCAGCATCAGCAATTTAATGTGTTGGCCGGCTTTGTCAGCGCTTAGGTGCATGGGCACATCATCGGTGACGACGGCTAGCTCGGCTTCAAAATCACAGCCCCATGCATCATCGACCAATTCAATCTCGTCACGTGGACCGAGAAAGCCATCAGACATGCCTTGATACATCAAAGGATCGGTCCAAAAACTCTCAGGCATTTGTGCACCGCGTGCTTTGCGCACCAGTTCAACGTGGTTAACGTAGGCGCTACCATCCGCCCACTGAAAGGCGCGGGGCAGCGGTGAATCGCAGACACTTGGGTCAAAGGCAAAAGACTCACTGACTTGGTTGTCGTTGAGCGCGTCATAGCGCTGAGTCAGTTTGGGCGCAAGTGTCGCCCAATTATCGAGTGCCGCTTGTAGTGTGGGCGCAATATCGTCGGCGTGGACGGCGCGAGTAAGGTCGCGAGAGACCAAAATCAATTTGCCATCACGTCCGTGTTTGAGTGAAGCCAGTTTCATTGCTTTCTCCTTCGCTATTCTGCGTCACTTGGCGTGCGCCAAGAGTAGACATAATCGGTCAGTTCGGTGGCTTTCGCCGCGTCGCCCATATCAAGTGGCATGCGGGTATCGATCATCACTGCCACTTCATCGGTCTCTTTTTTCTGATGCTTTTTGCCCGCGGCAAAGGCTTTTGGGTGAGGACCATGCGGGAAGCCACAAGGGTGTAAGGTCACCATGCCGGCATCAATGTTATCGCGGCTGAAAAAGTCACCTTGGTGATAGAAAAGCACTTCATCATAGTCATCGTTATTGTGGTAAAAAGGCACCTTGAGTGCGCCAGGATCCGACTCGATCGGGCGGGGGACAAAGGTACAAATCACAAAACCTTGCGCGACAAAGGTGGTGTGCGCGGATGGCGGCAAGTGATAACGATGGCTCATTAGTGGGCGGATATCTCGCCAGTTAAGCCGGAATACGGTGAGGTTGCCCTTCCAGCCTACGGCATCGAGTGGGTTATAAGGATAAGTGACACGGTTGAGCTGTTGGCGCGATTTGATCATCACCTGCCAGCTTTCGCTATCGGATTGCTGGGCTTTAAAGCTATCGTCAATACGTGCATGTTCTAGCACCGCGGGGTCAAACACCGCATGCTCGCCGACAATGCCTCGTTCGGCGCTCATGTAGGAGCCATGTGTCGCTTCAATCATCAGCAAAGTAGTGGCCTCATCCGGCACCAGTCGCCAGCTGGTGGCGCGAGGAATAATCAAGTAATCGCCTTTGCTGTAGCGCAAGTGGCCGTAATCGCAATACAGCGAGCCTTCGCCCTGATGGACGAATAAGCAATCGTCGCCATCGCTGTTGCGCACCAGATAAGACATGGCGGTATCGGTGCGCCATAAGCGAACCTGAACATTGGCATTGGATAACAGCACAGGCGCATCCATTGGCGACGTGCCTTGCGTTTCAACTCGGTTGGTGTCAAAAGCATGCGGTCGCAATGGGCCTTCCCACTCACTCCAGCCCGTCGGGGGATGGCGGTGATACATATGGCTGGCCGGGCCAAAAAAGCCTTCCTTGCCACATTCGCGCTCGTAGGTTCCTTCGGGAAAGTCGCAGTGGGCTTGACGTGAGGCGTTCCCTTCACGAATGGGGAATGAAAACCACTTTCGCATATCTCGCTCCTTGTGCTGGGCGGCCGTGGTCACCGGTACGGCCAAATAGTTTCAAAAGAAACAATCTATCCGTTTATACTAGCGAGCAGACAAGATAAAAAGCAACGTACTGTTAACAAATATTTTACCTTGTCTGTTCAGTATTTTTGCCGCCTAAAAACCGTAAGTGTAAACAAAGCACTACCTTTGCATCTTATCGACGCCTCTCGTAAAGTAAGGTATATGATTTCAATTGAAACTAACTGATATGACCGTTCCGCACCTAGCCCTTGACAGTTTTTTGCCCTACAAATTAGTTCACACCGCAGAGCTGGTTGCCGATAGTCTTGCGGCACGTTATGAAGCAGAGTTTGGATTGTCGCGTCCAGAATGGCGCGTGCTGGCCTCTTTGGGCGCACGTGATGGCGTGATGGCGAAAGACTTAGCCGCAGAAACGCGGTTGGATAAAGTGAAAGTGTCGCGCTTGCTTACCCGTTTAGAGCAGCATCAGTTGGTAGAGCGACGCGCGTGTCAAGGTGATCAGCGCGCCGCGTTAGTCCATTTGACCGACAAAGGCCGCACCCATTATCAGACCATTATTCCCAAGGTGTTGGAGTGGGAAAAAGCCATGCTTGAGGGACTCAGTGCGGCGCAGTATCAAGCCTTATATCAGGCATTAGATGCCTTGCAGCACCGAGTGTATCACTTGGATCAGACCGGCAGTGACGAAGCCAGTGTTTGACGGCGCAACACCACGGCATACAGGTACGCCATAATACCGGCCAGTAGATTGGCAACAGCGATTCCCGCAAACAGGCCATGGGTGCCGTTGACCATGCCGCCCAGCCACGCACAGGGCACTAAGAAAACAAACAAACGGACTAGGTTGCAGGCGAACGAATGCAGCGAACGCTTCATGGCATTCAGGCCGCCGACCAATAACATCAAGGTGCCTTGTAAGCCGTAACTGGCCGGGACCACCATCAAATAGTGGGCAATTTCTTGTTGAACCCGCACATCGTCACTGAACACATCCGCAATCAGATCGATAAAAGGCCACAGCGATAAGTACAAGGCAAACTGAAACAAGATGGCAAAGCGCATCGCACTGAACAGCGCCTGAAAGGCCCGCTGATGGTATTGGGCGCCAAAGTTTTGCGACATTAAGGGCGTAAGCGAAGACGTCATTGCCATCATCACTATCAATAAAATCGCTTCAATCCGTTGCGCGGCGCCATAGGCGGCAACGCTTTCTGTGCCTTGTGAGGCGAGCATCATCATTAATATGGCAGCTGCTGCAGGGTTGAGCGCATTGGTCATTCCAGCAGGCATGCCAATTTTAAGAATTTGACTCACATCGGTGCCGATCTGTTGCCATTGCGGCGCAATCAGTAGCTGCTCTCGTCGAGTGAGTACGATAAGTGCAGCGAGCATGGCTCCGGCCCAGCTCAAGGCACTGGCGATAGCGGCACCTTGCACGCCTAGTTCAGGGAAAGGGCCTAAACCAAAAATTAGCAAGGGGTCGAGAACGCCATTAATCAGCCCAGAGACCATCATGATTTTGGCTGGGGTTTTGGTATCACCTGTGGCACGAATGGCGGCATTACCTGCCATCGGTACCACCAATAAAGGAATCGTGAGGTACCATATCTGCATATATTCATGGATCAGTGGAAGTAAATCTTTACTGGCGCCTAATGCAGAAAAAACGGGAACAATGGTGGCAGCACCCAACCAGCCAACTAACATCACGAGCAACAAGGCCAATAATAATCCGTGGGTTGATACACGCGCCGCATCTTGGTGATCTCCTTGGCCGAGTAAACGTCCGACAAGTGCTGCAATGCCTACCCCTAACCCGAGCGTGATGGAGTTGACGGCAAAGGTGATAGGAAAGGTAAAACTCACCGCTGCCAACGCCTCTGTCCCTAGTTGCGAGATAAAAAAGGTATCGACCACGTTGAACATGATGATCGCAAACAAGCCGAATACCATTGGAATCGTCATTTTGCGCAAGGTTTGATTAATTGGAGCAGAAAGCAACCCGTGTTTATCGTTCATAGTCTCTGATCGCTGAGTTGGGACGGCTTACCCTAGCGGATCCGCATAAGTTGAGAAAGTTACGTGTCTAAAAAAACAAAAAAATTGCTGTAAAGCCCTTGGGAAAGAAAAAGTCCGTCCCCACATAGGGAGAGACATCAGGTACCGGACGCATGTACGGCCTGTGTGCATACTTACTTCATCAAACGGAACATCATTACTAATTCAGGAGACGACCGATGAACATTCGTCCACTACATGATCGCGTTATCGTTGAGCGCCAAGAAGCTGAGTCTAAATCAGCGGGCGGCATCGTGTTAACTGGTTCTGCTGCAGAAAAATCTACCCGCGGTAAAGTACTGGCGGTAGGTAAAGGCCGTATTCTTGAAAACGGCAGTGTGCAGCCGTTGGACGTTCAAGTGGGTGACACTGTTATCTTCTCTGAAGGCTTTGGTACCAAAACCGAAAAGATCGAGGGTCAAGAGGTTTTGATCTTGTCTGAAAGCGACATTATGGCAATCGTTGAGTAATTCATTTCACCTCCAATCAATAACGTAAGAAAGGAATAAAAACATGGCTGCTAAAGACGTTAAATTTAGTGACGACGCACGTGCGAAAATGCTCGAAGGTGTGAATGTTCTGGCGGATGCCGTTCGCGTCACACTGGGCCCTAAAGGCCGTAACGTAGTACTCGACAAATCATTCGGTGCACCAACCATCACTAAAGATGGTGTTTCTGTTGCGCGTGAAATTGAGCTGGAAGACAAATTCCAGAACATGGGCGCGCAAATGGTGAAAGAAGTCGCTTCACAAGCCAATGATGCGGCGGGTGACGGCACGACCACAGCGACCGTATTGGCGCAGTCTATTATTAGCGAAGGCCTAAAAGCAGTTGCTGCGGGCATGAACCCAATGGATCTCAAACGTGGTATCGACAAAGCTGTCGTTGCCGCGGTGGAAGAGCTGAAAAATCTGTCTGCACCTTGCACCAGCAACAATGCTATTGAGCAAGTGGGAACTATCTCGGCAAACTCTGACCACACCGTTGGTAAGCTTATCGCACAAGCAATGGACAAAGTGGGCCGTGACGGTGTGATCACTGTTGAAGAAGGGCAGTCACTGCAAGACGAACTGAGCGTTGTGGAAGGCATGCAGTTCGACCGTGGTTACTTGTCTCCGTACTTCATTAACAACCAAGAAGCCGGTAATGTTGAACTGGATAACCCATTTATCCTACTGATCGACAAAAAAGTCTCTAACATTCGCGAACTACTGCCAACCCTTGAAGCGGTTTCTAAAGCGTCTCGTCCGCTGCTGATCATTGCAGAAGATCTTGAAGGTGAAGCGCTGGCCACCTTGGTGGTAAACAATATGCGCGGCATTGTCAAAGTGGCAGCAGTGAAAGCACCTGGTTTTGGTGATCGTCGTAAGGCGATGCTACAAGACATCGCGACCCTGACTGCAGGTACTGTCGTGTCTGAAGAGATCGGTATGGATCTTGAGAAAGTGACACTAGAAGACCTTGGCCAAGCCAAGCGTGTCACCATTACTAAAGACAACACCACAATTGTTGATGGTATTGGTGAAGAAGCGGCGATCGAAGGTCGTGTTGCTCAAATTCGTCAACAAATCGAAGACGCGACGTCTGACTACGACAAAGAAAAACTGCAAGAACGCGTTGCCAAACTGGCTGGCGGTGTTGCGGTGATTAAAGTCGGTGCAGCGACCGAAGTTGAAATGAAAGAGAAGAAAGATCGCGTTGAAGACGCATTGCACGCAACCCGTGCTGCGGTTGAAGAAGGCGTGGTTGCCGGTGGTGGCGTTGCGCTTATTCGTGCTGCAAGCAAAGTCGGTGAGCTAAAAGGCGATAACGAAGAGCAAAATGTCGGTATCCGTGTGGCGCTACGTGCGATGGAATCACCACTGCGTCAAATCGCCACTAACGCAGGTGACGAAGATTCAGTGGTTGCGAACAACGTTAAAGCGGGTGAAAACCACTTTGGCTACAACGCATCAACTGGTGAATACGGTGACATGATTGAAATGGGTATCCTGGATCCAACCAAAGTGACGCGTAGTGCGCTTCAGTTTGCGGCATCCGTGGCTGGCCTGATGATCACCACCGAAGCTATGATTACTGATCTGCCACAAAAAGATGGCGGCGCTGATATGGGTGCTGCTGGAATGGGCGGTATGGGAGGAATGGGCGGCATGATGTAATCTGCCTCTCCTCCTTAAAGAAAAAACCCAGCTTCGGCTGGGTTTTTTCGTTCTCGGGCTGACGCCAATAACGCGACTCAGTGCGGAGACGCAGATGAAAAAATATTCATCACTGCTACACCCGAGACAATCAGTACCATGCCGATAATCGCCGCTGTATCGAGTTTTTGGTCAAAGACAAGCCAGCCAATTAAAGCAATCAATGTTACGCCAGCACCTGCCCAAATTGCATAAGCGATACCAACCGGTATAGCGCGTAGTGTCAGCGCGAGTAAATAGAAAGAAAAACTGTACCCCACTACGACTAACACCGAAGGGACGAGCTTTGAAAAGCCGTCGCTGTTTTTGAGTGACGCTGTTGCAATCACTTCTGCCACAATCGCAAACCCCAGAAAAAGCCAGTGCTTCATATCGATGACTCCCAAGTGAGAAACAGGCCGATATGCTACCAGCCCCTTTTCATGATGTATGCCTCATTTTTTCTAGAGAAAGGTGAAATTTTCGACTATGTTAATAAATCCAAACAAAAACAAGCCTTGCCTGAACGTTAAAATAGACAAAAAAAGCGACTTAGTATGTTTTTTGTGCGGGTGAGTTTTTTTTTGCAAAAAGGGGTTGCGGTAAAAACTGAGATCTCTATACTGCGCTTCCTGTCGACGGGGCAACGAGACGCAAGTCACGAAATGCAGACCACTAAGTCGACACGCTCTTTAACAATTTGACCTATGCAATCTGTGTGGGCACTCGTTGAGAATAGACAAAAAGATTTATTCGATGAACTGAGTGACCAATACGAAACAACGTTTACGTTGTTCGGCACAGTCAATTCGTTTGTCTCGCAAGAGACGAACAAAACAGTATTTATCGAGCCGTTTGTCTTTTCTTAGGAAAAGCAAACACCAAAACTTTAATTGAAGAGTTTGATCATGGCTCAGATTGAACGCTGGCGGCAGGCCTAACACATGCAAGTCGAGCGGAAACGGCAGTATTGAAGCTTCGGTGGATTTACT
>NZ_MUFD01000023.1:0-63273 GCF_001995405.1 Salinivibrio sp. AR640
TCGAATCCTGTACAACCCACCATTTCTCAGACGCGGGGCTATAGCTCAGCTGGGAGAGCGCTTGCATGGCATGCAAGAGGTCGGCGGTTCGATCCCGCCTAGCTCCACCAAGTCTGAAAGATGGGCGATTAGCTCAGTTGGGAGAGCACCTCCCTTACAAGGAGGGGGTCACTGGTTCGAGCCCGGTATCGCCCACCATTTTCTCAATAGAGAAAAAGCCATTATTGGGGCTATAGCTCAGCTGGGAGAGCGCCTGCCTTGCACGCAGGAGGTCAGCAGTTCGATCCTGCTTAGCTCCACCATTTCATTATACGTTTTTAGACAGCAGTTATCCCCTGTTGCGACGACGAGTGTCTGAAAGCGAATAATAAAGTGGTTTATCGCTATGATAAATACACATGCTCTTTAACAATCTGGAAAGCTGACAAGTCATTCTTTAAGAATGACAGTAAAGTTCTCAATCAGTGACATGTCATGTCACTCACACAATCAAGTGTGCTTGGACTTTGTCTTATTGAATCAATAACGACAAAGCTTCTATTTGAGTCCGGCAAAAACAAAACCTTAATTGGTTGATGATTCAACACTCAGTGGTTTTGCGACGTAGATTTCTTTTTTAGGCAACGCGCGCGAGACTTTTGTCGCCGGGAGCGTAACGTGTTACGTGACCAAGCAAAAGTTAAGCAAGAGGCAGCATAAAAGAGAAAGATCGAGCAAAAAAGACCTCTTGGGGTTGTATGGTTAAGTAATTAAGCGTAGACGGTGGATGCCTTGGCAGTCAGAGGCGATGAAGGACGTATTAACTTGCGAAAAGCCCAGATAAGGCAGTAAAAGCCATTTGAATCTGGGATATCCGAATGGGGAAACCCACCTGCATAAGYAGGTATCTTAGCGTGAATACATAGCGCTAAGAGGCGAACTCGGGGAACTGAAACATCTAAGTACCCGAAGGAAAAGAAATCAATTGAGATTCCGGCAGTAGCGGCGAGCGACCCCGGATTAGCCCTTAAGCAGACTTGGCGTTAGGTGAACAGGTTGGAAAACCTGGCAATAAAGGGTGATAGCCCCGTAACCGACGGCGCCATATTTGTGAAAACGAGTAGGACGGGACACGTGATATCTTGTCTGAACATGGGGGGACCATCCTCCAAGGCTAAATACTCCTGACTGACCGATAGTGAACCAGTACCGTGAGGGAAAGGCGAAAAGAACCCCTGTGAGGGGAGTGAAATAGAACCTGAAACCGTCTACGTACAAGCAGTGGGAGCCTCCTTTGTGGGGTGACCGGACGGGACACGTGATATCTTGTCTGAACATGGGGGGACCATCCTCCAAGGCTAAATACTCCTGACTGACCGATAGTGAACCAGTACCGTGAGGGAAAGGCGAAAAGAACCCCTGTGAGGGGAGTGAAATAGAACCTGAAACCGTCTACGTACAAGCAGTGGGAGCCTCCTTTGTGGGGTGACCGCGTACCTTTTGTATAATGGGTCAGCGACTTAATGTTAGTAGCAAGGTTAACCGCATAGGGGAGCCGTAGGGAAACCGAGTCTTAACTGGGCGTRTAGTTGCTAGCATTAGACCCGAAACCGAGTGATCTAGCCATGGGCAGGTTGAAGGTTGAGTAACATCAACTGGAGGACCGAACTCACTAACGTTGAAAAGTTAGGAGATGACCTGTGGCTAGGGGTGAAAGGCCAATCAAACTCGGAGATAGCTGGTTCTCCCCGAAAGCTATTTAGGTAGCGCCTCGGACGAACACTACTGGGGGTAGAGCACTGTTAAGGCTAGGGGGTCATCCCGACTTACCAACCCTTTGCAAACTCCGAATACCAGTAAGTGCTATCCGGGAGACACACGGCGGGTGCTAACGTCCGTCGTGGAGAGGGAAACAACCCAGACCGCCAGCTAAGGTCCCAAAGTTATCGCTAAGTGGGAAACGATGTGGGAAGGCTCAGACAGCCAGGATGTTGGCTTAGAAGCAGCCATCATTTAAAGAAAGCGTAATAGCTCACTGGTCGAGTCGGCCTGCGCGGAAGATGTAACGGGGCTAAGCGATACACCGAAGCTGCGGCAATGCGATTTATCGTATTGGGTAGGGGAGCGTTGTGTAAGCYGTTGAAGGTGTGCTGAGAGGCATGCTGGAGGTATCACAAGTGCGAATGCTGACATGAGTAACGATAAWGGGGGTGAAAAACCTCCWCGCCGGAAGACCAAGGGTTCCTGTCCAACGTTAATCGGGGCAGGGTAAGTCGGCCCCTAAGGCGAGGCCGAAAGGCGTAGTCGATGGGAAACGGGTTAATATTCCCGTACTGCTACTTACTGCGATGGGGGGACGGAGAAGGCTAGGTGGGCCTGGCGATGGTTGTCCAGGTTCAAGGGTGTAGGCTGTAATCTTAGGCAAATCCGGGATTACRYACGGTCGAGACCCGATGTCGAGCCACCAAGGTGGTGAAGTCATTGATGCCATGCTTCCGGGAAAAGCCTCTAAGCTTCAGGTAAGTAGGAACCGTACTCCAAACCGACACAGGTGGTCGGGTAGAGAATACCAAGGCGCTTGAGAGAACTCGGGTGAAGGAACTAGGCAAAATGGTACCGTAACTTCGGGAGAAGGTACGCTGCCCACGGTGAAGTCCCTTGCGGATGGAGCTATGGGCAGTCGCAGATACCAGGTGGCTGCAACTGTTTATTAAAAACACAGCACTGTGCAAAATCGAAAGATGACGTATACGGTGTGACGCCTGCCCGGTGCCGGAAGGTTAATTGATGTGGTTATCGCAAGAGAAGCCATTGATCGAAGCCCCGGTAAACGGCGGCCGTAACTATAACGGTCCTAAGGTAGCGAAATTCCTTGTCGGGTAAGTTCCGACCTGCACGAATGGCGTAATGATGGCCACGCTGTCTCCACCCGAGACTCAGTGAAATTGAAATCGCAGTGAAGATGCTGTGTACCCGCGGCTAGACGGAAAGACCCCGTGAACCTTTACTACAGCTTGGCACTGAACATTGAGCCTACATGTGTAGGATAGGTGGGAGGCTTTGAAACGGCGACGCCAGTTGTCGTGGAGCCATCCTTGAAATACCACCCTTGTATGTTTGATGTTCTAACTTAGCCCCSTTATCSGGGGTGAGGACAGTGCCTGGTGGGTAGTTTGACTGGGGCGGTCTCCTCCCAAAGYGTAACGGAGGAGCACGAAGGTGGGCTAATCACGGTCGGACATCGTGAGGTTAGTGCAATGGCATAAGCCCGCTTAACTGCGAGAGTGACGGCTCGAGCAGGTACGAAAGTAGGTCATAGTGATCCGGTGGTTCTGAATGGAAGGGCCATCGCTCAACGGATAAAAGGTACTCCGGGGATAACAGGCTGATACCGCCCAAGAGTTCATATCGACGGCGGTGTTTGGCACCTCGATGTCGGCTCATCACATCCTGGGGCTGAAGTCGGTCCCAAGGGTATGGCTGTTCGCCATTTAAAGTGGTACGCGAGCTGGGTTTAGAACGTCGTGAGACAGTTCGGTCCCTATCTGCCGTGGGCGTTGGATGATTGAGGGGAGCTGCTCCTAGTACGAGAGGACCGGAGTGGACGAACCGCTGGTGTTCGGGTTGTGTCGCCAGACGCATTGCCCGGTAGCTAAGTTCGGCACAGATAAGCGCTGAAAGCATCTAAGCGCGAAGCTGGCCCCGAGATGAGTCATCCCTAGAGCTTCGAGCTCTCTAAAGGGTTGTGAACAGCTTTCTAGATACGTGTTTTGACTGAAAAGTGAAGACACACCAAATTTTGCTTGGCGACCATAGCGCTTTGGACCCACCTGACTCCATGCCGAACTCAGTAGTGAAACGAAGCAGCGCCGATGGTAGTGTGGGGTCTCCCCATGTGAGAGTAGGACATCGCTAGGCTCTCATTGCTTATCTTGTTGATAGCTCGATGCTTTTGATATCTGAGATGCTCATGTATTGGCATACACTGCGCGTCTCGATTCAAAATCCTCATCGCATCAAACAAGATAATCTAATTAGAGCTTAATATTGGGCTTTAGTTAGCAAATATTTAAGCATCAAAGCAATTAAGTGTAAGACTTTGATGAAAAAGAATTGGTGCGGAGTGGTAGTTCAGTTGGTTAGAATACCGGCCTGTCACGCCGGGGGTCGCGGGTTCGAGTCCCGTCCACTCCGCCACTACTTAGAAGCCCTAGCTGAAAAGCTGGGGTTTTTTGCGTTTAAGCCCTGAGTAAATAGCTGCTTATGTTAACCCCTAGGGTACCAATTGCGACATGTGCGAGCCTGAGTGCCTGAACGCAACCCCTTCATATTAGACTGTCATCTATTACTGTTAAGCACTTAGCGTTAGCTAATCGTTGTAGATGATGCAGACATAAAAAAGCGCCTTGCGGCGCTTTTAATGGTTTATGCCATGCCTTGGATGACCACAAACTTTTCTAGGAGCTGATCCTCGGTCTCGACATTATCGGGATCGGTGATAATGCACTTGGAGATCGGGCAAACCGACTGGCACGTCGGTTTGTCGTAATGGCCTTTACACTCGGTGCATAAATCGGGCTCGATCTCAAAGATCTCGGAACCCATCGAGATGGCCCCGTTGGGACACTCGGGCTCACACATATCGCAGTTTATGCATTTATCGGTGATGAGTAGTGCCATATTACTTACCCGATGGGTTACGCGTATCTTGGCCTGATTGTAGGTTACGCATCAGTAGCGCGTACTCTAGATCCATATCAGCGGGCACGGGAATAAACACGAAATGGCCGCTGCCTTTGGCATCGTCGATCGCTTCTGATTTGCGGTTTTCCATCGCCTCTAAGGTGAAATGCACATTGCCGCGTGGCGTCATTAGCTCCATGCTGTCACCGAGCATAAATTTATTCTTCACTTCCACTTCGGCCAGATCGCCTCGACGCTTGCCAGTGAATTCGCCGACAAATTGCTGCTGCTCAGAAATCGAGTAACCATAGTCGTAGTTTTGATAGCTATCGTGGGTATGACGGCGCAAAAAGCCTTCGGTGTAGCCTCGGTGTGCAAGGTTCTCGAGGGTATTCATCAGGCTCTCATCGAATGGTTTACCGGCCACGGCATCATCAATGGCTTGGCGATACACCTGTGCTGTGCGTGCGCAGTAATAGAACGACTTAGTACGGCCTTCGATTTTGAGCGAATGAACGCCCATTTGCGTAAGCCGTTCAACGTGCTGAATGGCGCGCAAGTCTTTTGAGTTCATGATGTAGGTGCCGTGCTCATCTTCGTATGCCGCCATTAACTCACCGGGACGTCCACCTTCTTCGAGCAATACTACGTCATCAACCGGCTCGCCTTTACCAAGTGTGGGAGTCACTTCTTGAACTTGTACCACCTGGCCAGCATCGTCTTCTTTGCCTTGATGGACTTTGTAATCCCAGCGGCAAGCATTGGTGCAGGTACCTTGGTTTGGATCGCGCTTATTAATATAGCCTGATAGCAAACAACGACCAGAATACGCCATACAGAGCGCACCGTGAACAAACACCTCAAGCTCCATTTCAGGGCAGTGTTGGCGGATGTCTTCGATCTCTTCCAGTGATAATTCACGCGATAAGATCACACGCTCAATGCCTTGTTGTTGCCAAAACTTAACCGTGGCCCAGTTAATCGCATTAGCTTGCACGGAAAGATGAATCGGCATATCAGGAAAATGTTCGCGGACCATCATGATAAGGCCAGGATCCGACATGATCAGCGCATCAGGACCCATATCAATGATAGGTTTAAGATCACGAATAAAGGTTTTAAGCTTTGCGTTGTGCGGCTGAATGTTGCAAACCACGTAGAATCTTTTTCCCTGCGCATGGGCTTCGTCGATCCCAATTTTTAGGTTGTCGTGGTTAAATTCATTGTTGCGCACACGCAGGCTATAGCGTGGTTGACCGGCGTAAACAGCGTCAGCCCCGTAGGCAAACGCGTAGCGCATGTTCTTTAGGCTACCGGCGGGAGAGAGTAATTCTGGCGTCAACATAATTCCAAGCTTGAGTCTGAGTGTAAGTCAGGCACCTTCACGTTGAAGGTGAGTGTGGGCGCCATTTTACTGTGACATTGCCCACACTACCAGCCGAATTTACCTAATCTTTGTAAGGGTTAATGCGGTAAAGGATTAGTCGGTTTTCAGTCCGCCTAGCGCGGTAAATATGCCATCGAGCAAGGTGTCGAGCTCACCACACATGAGTGATAAATCTGCATCAAGGCGAGCAGCGACATCTTCGCGGTCAATATCGGCGTTTTGATCGCGGATTTCCTCTGAGAATTTGAGCCGCTTTAGGCTAAGATCGTCGCCAAGAACGAAGTGAACTTGCTCTTGCCAATCCATCGATAACTTAGTGACTTGTTTGTCTGCCTCAAGGTGCGCTTGGATCTCATCACTGGTGAGATCTTGCTGCTTACATTTGATCACCCCACCTTCTTCGAGTAGCGCTTTAAGCTCGGCCTCATCACCGAGGTGGAAGCCTTGTGGGGCTTGGCCTTGCTTGACCCATTCTGTCATCGCTTGCTCGGTTGGTGTTTCCGTTTCAACCGGCACCACGGGCAAACTGCCAATCGATTTACGTAATAGGGCGAGCAGCTCTTCCCCTTTTTTAATGCTTGCCGCATCAACGAGGATCAAGCCTTTATCGGCCATAATCAGCGCACACATCTGGCTTTGGCGAGTAAACGCGCGTGGTAATAGCTCCATGACCACATCGTCTTTTAAGCTGTCTTTCTCGCGCTTTTTCAAGCGTTGACCCTGCGCTTGCTCCATGGCGTCCACTTTTTCTTCCAAGGCATCTTTAATGACCGAGGCAGGTAAGAGCTTTTCTTCTTTGCGAGCGCGGATCAGAATATTGTTACCGCTGATATGGGTGAGCATATCGCCGTGTTTACCCAACGCATGATCCCAGCCAAATTTTTGCATGTCTTGGCTGCCACACGGGGTAAAATCGAATTCTTTCAGCTGGCTTTCCAACTGAGCGGGATCGAGAGGAATATCACGGGTGAGACGATAGACGAGTAAATTCTTAAACCAAATCATGGCGAGGCTTTATCCATCCTGTTGTGAGAAAGGCAACATGGTATTGCATTCACTCTCGAATGTCGCTGCAATTAGCGTAGAATTTAACCCTACTCGCGTGTTGTGCGAGATGCACTTGCCGAACGCTCAAATAAAATGGATTACCCCAGCTGTGTTAAAAATCATTCATACCTCCGACTGGCACCTTGGTCATCAGCTTCACGGTTACGATCGTCAATATGAACATCAAGTCTTTCTCGATTGGCTCAAGCAATGTCTCATTGATGAGCAAGCCGATGCATTGTTAGTGGCCGGTGATGTGTTTGATACGGCGAATCCACCGGCAAGCGCATGGCGGATGCTGTATCGCTTTTTAGCCGACATAGCAAAAGCATTGCCCCATTTAAATGTGGTGATCACCGGGGGAAATCATGATTCACCTAGCAAACTCGACGCCCCACATGAGCTTCTAAAAGCCTTTGATTTACACTTAATTGGTGCCATTGCCCGCGATAATGATGGGCGTTTAGACACCGAACGCATGATGGTACCGATCATTGATAACAGTGGCGAGACGGCAGCATGGATACTCGCGGTGCCTTTTTTACGCAGTGGTGATTTGCGTACTGAAGGGTTGGGAGAAGAGGATGATCGTCTCATCGAAGGGGTTCGACAGGTTTATCAGCAAACCGAACAAGCGGCGCGCGCTAAGTGCAAAGGGATGCAAGCATTGATCGCGATGGGGCATGTGTATATGGCCAGTGGTGAATTATCAGAGATGTCAGAGCGGCGTATTCTAGGTGGTAACCAGCATGCGCTGCCCGCTGATATTTTCAGTGACGATGTGGCCTATGTCGCGCTTGGGCATTTGCATTTAGCTCAGCAAGTCGCCAAACAAACACGGATTCGTTATTGCGGCTCACCGCTTCCCCTATCACTGTCAGAGCGCCATTATCGGCATCAAGTGTTGGCCGTTACATTAGAAGGTAACCAACTGCAGAGTGTGACGCCTCACATTGTCCCGCGTGCCGTGGATCTCTGGCGGGTGCCAGAAAAAGCTTCGCCACTTGACACTGTGTTAGCGAGCTTGGCAGCGTTGGCGCCGCAAGATTTGCCGCTCGCTCAGCAACCCTTACTCGATGTGCCTGTGCTGTTAGATAAACCACAGCCGATGTTACGCGAGAAGATTTTAGCCGTGCTTGAGGACAAACCTGTGCGTCTGGCAAAGATTACGCCGCATTATCGCGAGACATCCCAAGATACGGGCTTTCGCCAGCAACACCTTTCCGACGTAGAACCGTTTCAGGTATTACGTCATGGCTGGCAACAAAAATATCAAGGTGAGCCGGATGAGGCGTTATCGGCGACGTTTTCTCACTTATTGGAGCAATTGGAACAGGACGAGGACCAATAAATCATGAAAATTCTGGCATTGCGTGGCGAGAATTTAGCCAGTATCCAATACCCGTTTGCGTTGGACTTCTCCCAAGGCCCACTCGGTGATAGCGGTTTGTTTGCCATCACGGGGAAAACGGGCGCAGGAAAATCGACGCTTTTGGATGCGATTTGTTTGGCGCTATACGATAAGATCCCGCGTTTTCAATCCAATAAAAAACACGATGCCGATATTGGTTTGGGCGACCCGGCAACCCGAGTTAAAGCCAATGACGTTCGGAGTATTTTGTCTCGAGGCAAAGGCGAAGGTTATGCCGAAGTCGACTTTCTTGCTCATGATGGCAGCCGCTGGCGTGCACATTGGTCGGTGCGTCGTGCGCGAGGAAAAGCAGACGGTCGGATCCAAGCCAGTGAGCACTGGTTACAAAACCTGACCACAGACCAGCGTATTGCGGGCAAAAAACAAGAAGTGCTGAGCGAGATAGAGCGTCTAGTGGGGCTCAGTTATGAGCAATTCCGCCGTGCGGTAATGTTACCGCAGGGGGATTTTGCTGCGTTTCTAAAAGCCTCGGCAGATGACAGAGCGGCGTTGCTTGAACGTATGACAGGCACGGAAATCTACAGCCGTTTGTCGCAAATGGCGCATGAGCGTGCGCGTGAAGAAAAAAACGCGCTGGATCAGCTCACCCAACAGCTTGGGGATATTAACATACTCAGTGATGACGAAGAGCAACAACTGCACCAAGCGCAACAAACGTGTCAGCAGCAGATTCAAACGCAGCAACGGCAATTAAAAAAACTGAATGATTATCGCCAGCAGCACACGCATTTGGCGCAGGCGGAACAAGGGCTCGCCGCTGCCCAAAAAGCCTTGGATGAAGCCAGTGACGCGCGAAAAGGGGTGGCGGCGCGGCGGCAAAAACTGGATGACATTGCGCGCGTGCAAGTGGCCAGAGACGATTGGCAGGCTGTGCAAACGCGTCAATGGCAGCAGCAGGCATTAACGCAGGATCTTATTCACTTGGCGCGCGAAGAGCGAGCGATAGCCGACGATTATGAGGTGCAAGCCGCGCACTGGCAAGACGCTAACCGAGGGGTCACGGAAGCGGAGCAAGCTTGGGCTGATATCGAACCTAAAATACGTGAGGCGCAGCAGCTAGATACGCAGTTGGCAGGATTAGACAGCCAAATGCATGAGCAAAATATGGCGCTGAATGCACAACAGCAAAAGTACCGGCATGCCCAGCAAACACTCACGCAAACGCGTGAAAAATCTCAACAACAGGCGCAGCGAGCGCACGCATTAGAGCAGGAGATTGCGCGTTACGGGGACTTTTCACATATTGCTGAGCATTATCAGCCAGTATTCGACAATCTTCGCCAATACTTAGACTGCCAAGACACCCTGACCGCGTTACAAGAAGAATATCAAACGCGTTACCGCCAACGTCAGCAGTGGGCACCACAACGAGAGAAAATCGACCAAGATATTGCGCAGGTCGATGACAGCAGCGTGCAATTGAAAACCAAGCGTCAGGCGGCAAACCCTGAATCCTTGTTCGCGGCACAAGAAGCCGACCAAGCACGTTATGCCAAGCTTCAGCAGCAAAAACGGCAACAAGAGTCACTGCTCCATGAGGCGCAAAATTGGCAATATTGGCAAGAACGCTGCCAGCATAACCATGTAGAGTTTGAAAAGCATGAAGCGATTTATCGCGACAGCCAAACGCATTTAGACCGACTTAAAGAGACGCTGACCCGTGAACAGGCCCAGGTTGATGAAGCGCAACATAGCTTGCAACAAGCAATGGCTGTTGTCGAGTTAGACGATCTTCGTCAAGCGCTGAAAGAGGGCGATCCGTGTCCGTTATGTGGGGCAACTGAGCATCCTTACTTGCATCACGCACCGGCAATTGAAGGCATGATCGCGCAGCAACAGTCGCGTGTCGATGCGTTGCAAGCCTCTTATAATCAACACAACGCCGAATACTATTACTGGCAAAAACAGCATCAACACAGCCAGCATGTCTGTGCCGAACTACGGGAGCAGGGCTTAGAGTGGCAGGCTGAGCGTCAGCAGTATGAGAACGGGCTACGCGACGCAATGGTAGAGCTTGGGTGGCAGTTGGCGCCTGAACAACCCCTCGATGAGACGTTGAGCGAGATAGAAGCGCACGCAAAACAAACCGACAGCGACTATCACGCTTGTTATCAGGCGATCACTGCACGTCAACACCAGTTAGCGCAAATTCAGCAAATGGATGCCGCGTTGAGTGATTTACAACACGCACGAGAACAGCTTGTTGCGCGCCGACATCAACTGGATCAGTCATTGACCGAGTGTGAGACGCGGCTGAGCGCCATTGATGAGCAGTGGCAGCAACAACACGAACAGCTGACGCGCGTGAGCCAAGCGCTTGATCAGCAACTCGGTGCAGGACAGTGGCTCACAAGCCTGCAACAGGTGGGCGCCGCACGTTATATTCGCCAGATGGAGCAAAAAATTCAGGGCTATCGTGCGCTGCAGGACGAAAAAACATCGCTTGCCACGCAAAAACAACAGATAGAGACCGAGCTAGCGTCATTAACCCAGCAGTGTCAGAGCCTGTCAGAGGACACGCAGGCACGGCAAGCGCAATTAGTGAATCTGGCGCAAGCGCATCAACAGCGCAGCGCGGCGCGTCAGGCGTTGATCCCCGATTCAGACTTGGCGGCGCTTGAACAGGCGTATAAATCAGCAATCGAGGCGCAAAAGACTAAGCGTGCGCAGGCTGAGCAAGCCTATAGCCAAGCCAGTGAAAAGCGGGCAGGGGTACAGGCACGTCAGCAAACCTTGCGCCAACAACAGCAAGAGGCTGCGCAACAGTATCGCGCCAGTGTTCGACGTTGGGTCCAATGGCAGCCGACACTAGCCATGCATCAATACGACATCCTCCAAGCTTTATCTTACTCTGAAACCTGGCGAGCCAGTGAGCGGGAAGCGATCAGTGAAGTAGAAGCGGCTTACCAAGAAGCTAACACGCGCTTAGACGAACGTCAGCAACAATTAAGCCATTGCCAGCAGGCGATGGCCGCGGCGCAAGTGTGGTTTGATGAGCAGCAGCTACCGGATGATGATGCCGCGTTGACCGCCCAGCACGATGCCTGGCAACACGCGTTAGAAGACGCCGAGCAGCAGCTGTTTACCTTGCGTCACCAATTAACCGAATCAGAGAAGGCCAAACAGCAGGCCGGATCGCTGACCGAGAAAATTGACGCGCAGCGTAGCCAAACGGAACAGTGGTTAAAACTGGCCGATTTAATTGGCTCGGCCAGCGGAGCTAAATTCCGTAATCTCGCACAATCGCTGACGCTGGCGCAGCTGGTCGAGATTGCCAATGAGCATTTGGCCTCATTATCACCTCGTTATGCGTTACAAACCGTGCCCGATAGCTTACTGGCGTTGCAAGTCGTTGATCATGATATGGGCGATGAAGTACGCAGTGTTGAGTCCTTATCTGGCGGTGAAAGCTTTCTGGTCTCTTTGTCACTGGCGCTTGCGCTGGCATCATTAGCGGCGGATACACGGCAACTTGGCTCCTTATTCATAGACGAGGGCTTTGGCACACTGGATCCGGAAAGCCTGGA
Organism: Salinivibrio sp. AR640; assembly: GCF_001995405.1. Lineage (NCBI taxonomy): Bacteria > Pseudomonadati > Pseudomonadota > Gammaproteobacteria > Vibrionales > Vibrionaceae > Salinivibrio > Salinivibrio sp. AR640. The sequence goes on from NZ_MUFD01000023.1 coordinate 12,056, forward strand.
AATGGCGTTGGCCTGTTTAGACACCTTGCAAGCCGACGGGCGGCAAATTGGGGTCATTTCCCATGTAGGCACACTGGTTGAGCGCATTGGTGCGCAAGTGCGCGTCGATAGTCAAGGTGGGGGCGCTAGCCGCGTCCTGGTCACACAGCAAGGTGTTGGCTAGGTCACAGCCTGTTCACACAACGCGAAATTTGCTCGCGCCGGGTCACAAAAATGTCATAATAAATGCACATAATGGCGCCAGTTAAATGATAACACTAGGTAATTATCATGGTTAGACGGATTCTCGTTGTTGAAGACGAAGCCCCCATTCGCGAGATGCTTTGTTTTGTCTTAGAGCAAAAAGGCTATCAAACGGTTGAGGCAGAAGACTACGACTCAGCGCTGGCGCAAATATGCGAGCCTTACCCAGAAATGATCCTCATGGATTGGATGTTACCTGGTGGATCTGGACTCAACTTGATTAAACATTTGAAGCGTGAAGAGCTTACGCGTCAAATCCCAGTGGTGATGCTGACCGCTCGGGGCGAAGAAGAAGATAAAGTTCGAGGCCTTGAAGTGGGTGCCGATGATTACATCACCAAGCCTTTCTCACCGAAAGAGTTAATCGCACGACTGAAAGCGGTCATGCGGCGTGTCTCACCGACCACGTTGGAAGATGTGATTGAAGTGCAAGGTTTAAAACTCGACCCGGTTTCACACCGTGTTACAGCGAATGATGATCCCCTTGATATGGGGCCAACCGAGTTCAAACTTCTACATTTTTTTATGACTCACCAAGAGCGTGTCTATAGCCGTGAACAGCTGCTTAACAATGTTTGGGGCACCAATGTTTACGTTGAAGATAGAACGGTTGATGTGCATATTCGTCGCCTGAGAAAGGTGTTAGAGGCGGGTGGACATGCTAAGTTAGTACAAACCGTACGTGGGGCGGGGTATCGCTTCTCAACACGTAGCTAGAACATCCCTTTAAAGGGGTGAGGCGATATGGAGATATAATGGTCGAACGACTGTCTTGGAAGAAGCTAGCCTGGGAGCTGGCTTTTTTTTATTTACCTTGGCTCGTAGTAGGTGGATTGTTTGGCGGCCTACCTTGGTTATTACTCGGCGCCACCGTAGCGATGCTATTGTGGCACTTGCACCAGCAAATAAAGCTGTCTGACTGGTTATGGAAAGACAAAAGCTTAACGCCCCCATCCGGTACGGGATCGTGGGAGCCTTTATTTAATGGTATTTATCGCTTACAAAAGCGTAACCGTCGGCGTCGTAAAGAGCTTGCTAACTTAATTCGCCGTTTTCGTAACGGCGCGGAGTCTTTGCCCGATGCGGTGGTGGTATTTGAGCGCGATGGCGCCATTGTTTGGTGTAACAAACTCGCTCAGGAGCTACTTGGCTTGCGCATGCCGGATGATAACGGCCAGCATATTAGTAACTTGATCCGCGCACCGGAATTTGTCAGTTATATCGCCAATGCCAATTACGATACGGCGCTGGAAATGCGTTCTCATCTGAATAGCGCTCGCACACTCGAATTTCGGACCATGCCCTACGCGGAAGGCGAATATTTGATGGTGGTGCGTGACATCACACAGTTAAAGCAACTGGAAGGTATGCGACGTAATTTTTTCGCCAACGTTTCGCACGAGCTGCGCACACCAATGACGGTATTGCGTGGGTACTTAGAAATGACTGAAGATCCGGATATGGTTGTTGGACCCATGTGGCCAAAAGCACATGGTGTGATGACAGAGCAATTATCTCGGATGGAATCCTTGGTTGAGCAACTGCTTACGCTGTCTAAAATTGAAGCTGCAGCCAAGCCCGATCTCGATCATCATGTTGATGTTCCCGCGATGCTCGATGTGCTGCAAAAAGAGGCTCAGGCATTAAGTGGTAACAGTGAGCATGTACTTACCTTTGACGTCGACACGGCGTTGAAAGTCCGCGGCAATGATGATCAGCTGCGCAGTGCGATCTCAAACCTTGTTTATAATGCGGTGAAACACACCCCCGCCCAGGCAGAGATCCAGGTGCGTTGGTATCGTTCTAAAAAAGGCCCGCGCTTAGAGGTTATCGACAGTGGTGAGGGCATTCCGCCACAACATTTAGACCGATTGACTGAGCGATTTTATCGTGTCGACAAAGCGCGATCGCGAGAAACCGGTGGCAGTGGGCTAGGGCTTGCGATAGTTAAACACGCGCTAAGCCACCATGATGCTGAACTGGATATTAAAAGCGAAGTCGGGATAGGTAGCACGTTTGCATTCACGTTGCCGGAGCGGCTCGCATGTTAAAACGCGTTATCTTGTTTGTTTGTCTCGTATGGAGTCTGGATGCGTTAAGCCAAACCCATCCTTTACCGGATTACCAACGTACCAGCGGCATATCCGGCAACTTAAGCTCTGTGGGCTCTGATACACTCGGTAATCTTATGGCGGCGTGGACAGGCGGATTTAAGCGCTTGCATCCGGGCGTCAATGTGCAGTTGCAGACCCCTGGCTCGGCATCGGCGGCGCCCGCGCTGGTGGAGGGCACTGCGCAACTTGGGCCAATGAGCCGCGCGATGCGTGTCAGTGAGGAAAACGCCTTTCAAGCGCGGTTCGGTTACCCCCCAACCGCAGTCCCAGTTGCGATTGACGCGATGGCCGTCTATGTCCATCAAGACAATCCACTTCGTACTATCAGTTTTCAACAGCTTGACGCGCTCTTTTCCAGAACGCTGTGGTGCGGTGCGAGTGACCCTATTACAACCTGGGGGCAGCTGGGCTTAACCGGCCGCTGGCAGCATCGTGATTTACAGTTGTTTGGCCGAAATTCGGTCTCTGGCACCTATGGTTATTTTAAGCAATCAGCCCTGTGTCGCGGCGATTTTCGAGCCGATGTGAATGAGCAGCCCGGTTCGGCGTCGGTGGTACAGTCGGTGGCTTCCTCACTCCATGCTATCGGTTATGCAGGGATCGGTCATCAAGCCTCGGGCGCCCGTATGCTTGCGATTTCTCGTCATGGCGACAAAGCCGTTATCCCTAGTGACAGGGCGATTCGAGAAGGTAAGTACCCACTTACTCGACATCTCTATTTATATATCAACAAAGCGCCGCATCAACCGCTTGCGCCTTTAGATGCCGCATTTATGCGATATATTCTCTCTAAGCAAGGACAAAAAGCCGTCAGCCAGCAAGGATATATTCCATTGCCGGCAGAAACGGTACACGCACAGCGACAGGCGCTGGGATTGGATTAGTCGTTACAGGTCAACGCCCAGTTTACGGATTGCCAGTATTGTTTTTCGGCTTCAAGATCGGCTGCTAATAAGCGGTTATCTTGGAGCCACCTTGCAGGGAAACCGAGCTGCCATGTTCCTTTTTTATCCACATTCAGTGCGATATCAGGTAGTGGCTGGTCGTTACGTTGGGAGTGCAACACACAGGCTAACCGTAATGCGCAAATGAGGGTTTCAATCAGTTTCGGCTTAAACAAAGTAAACTTGGGCATCTCATTGAGCTTTAGCGCCTTTCGATGAAAGCGTGCCAATGTCGCGAGCACCGTCTGCTGCTCTTGATTAAAACCCGGCAAATTGGTGTGGTGTAAAATATAGGCTGAATGTTTGTGATACCCCGGATAGCCAATGCTCAGGCCAACTTCATGGAGCAGTGCTGCCCAGTTGAGCAATCCGGCGAGCTCGGACTTTTTACTGCCTTTATCCGGTTCTGCTTGCGCATAAAAGTGTGCCGCCGTTTGCTGTACACGTCGAGCATGACTCAGATCGATATTGTAGCGAGCCGCCATGTCATCTGTGGTGCGGCCGCGGATATCCGTACGCTGAAAACGATCTTCCATCTCATAGAGTAAACCTTCACGCAGTGCCCCGTCGGAAAAGCGCAGTGACTCGATGGCTAACGCATCAAATATCCCCGACAAGATAGCCACACCCGCAGCAAACACAGGTTGCCTATCGGCTGATAAGCCTGGCAAATTGATGCTCTCACTGGTTTTAAATGTCAGTAGCGTTTCAATCAAACTATCCAGGCGTTTGCGGGTGATTATGCCATCGTCGTCACCCAAGCCGATGATGACCTCACGAATCGCTTTCACCGTTCCTGAAGCCCCTAAAGCCACTTGCCAGCCTGCTTGGCGGTATTGGCTTGCGAGACTCTCTAGTTTTTGCCGAGTGGCGAGCTGAGCGGCCGCAAATTGCTTTGAGCTAATGGCCCCTTTGGGGAAAAACCGTTCATTATAGCTCACACAGCCCATGCGTTTGCTATTAACCAGCAGGGGGTCAAAGTTATCACCAATGACTAATTCTGTGCTGCCGCCACCAATATCGATGACGAGTTTGCGGCCGATATTTTGTTGGGTGTGTGACACGCCCATGTAAATCAAACGCGCTTCTTCCTCACCCGAAATAACTTCTATTGGGTAAGGGAAAACTTGATTCGCTCGCTGGATAAACGTCTCGATATTACGAGATTGGCGTAACGTGTGGGTCGCGGCAATGCGGATGTTATCCACGTCAATACCGTTGAGGCGCTCAGCGAACATGGCTAAACATTCCACGCCTCGATCAATCGCTTCATCGCTAAGACAATGGTGGCTGTCTAGCCCCGCAGCGAGACGAACGCGCTGTTTATGGCGGCTGACGATTTGAAGCCCTTCACCGACGACGCGTGCGACGACCATGTGGAAACTGTTGGAGCCGAGATCAACCGCAGCAATCTCGCGCGGTTTATCCTTTGACTGGGGGTGTGTCATGTTGCAACTTTTCCGCGTGTTTGAGTGCTTGGCGTTCTATGTGTTTGAGGTAATCATAGATCTCGACTTGTGAGCGGATCTTTTTCTTGTTACCGCGTTTAACATAGGCGTTAGACATGGCTTTGTCGATGACTCGTGCTTTGGCGCGATCGGCAAATTGAATTTCCAAGATTGCCATGATGCGATCTTTGAGTCTTGGATCGCGAATGGGTGCCCCCACTTCAATACGATTATCAATATTTCGGGTCATCCAATCGGCAGATGAAATATAGATATCACGTTCACCGCCATTTTCAAAGGCAAACACACGTGGATGCTCGAGAAAGCGGTCCACAATACTGATCGCCTTGATGTTTTGACTCACTCCTTTTACACCCGGCACGAGCGAGCACATGCCGCGGACGATAATTCGAATTTTGACCCCTTCATTGCTGGCTTTGTATAAGAGATTAACTAAGCCTCTATCAACGAGGTTATTGACTTTAAGCGTAATGCCAGCTTTGCGTTTGGCGCGCGCATGTTCAATCTCGCGCTCGATCAATTTACACATTCGGCGGCGTGAGTTACGCGGCGACACAATCAGGTGGTTAAACTTTACTGGGCGATAAGGGTTCTCGATAAAGTCGAAAACTTTTCGGATCTCTGAGGTGAGTTGTTGATCGGCAGTAAAAAGCGCAAAGTCAGTATAGATTCGTGCCGTTTTTTCATGAAAATTGCCGGTACCAATATGGCCATAATCGCGAAGTTCGCCATCTTCGCGGCGAGATATCAAGCACAGCTTGGAGTGAATTTTTAGCCCTGGCGTGCCGAATACCACTTTGACTCCTGCGTCGGTCAGTACCCGTGACCACTCGATATTGGCCTCTTCATCAAATCGTGCCTGAAGTTCAACCACCACAGTGACGCGCTTACCGTTATTGGCAGCATCAATCATTGAATTGATAATCCGCGAGTTCTTTGCCACGCGATACACGTTGATCCGAATGCTACGCACTTTAGGGTCAAACGATGCTTGTCGCACCAGCTCGGTCATATGCCGAAAGGTATGATAGGGGTAGTACAACAGTATGTCGCGTTCACGTATGGCCCGAAACGCATTGTTTTGCAATTGAAAATCGGCACTCTCGAAAGGCGGCAGCGGTGCGTTTTCTAGATACTGGCGTCCCACATTGGGAAAGCCGATAAAATCACGAAAGTTATGATAGCGCGCCCCGGGTAGCACACTGTCATAATCAGAAATCTTTAAAACTTGGATGAGTTTGTTCACCATTTCAGGTGGCATATCACGCTGATACACAAACCGAACAGGCAGGGCGGTTAAGCGTTGGTCCAAGCTTTCTGACATATTTTCGAGCAGGCTATGTTCGACTTCGTTGGTCAAATCGTATTCGGCGTCACGCGTCATTTTCATCGCATAAGCGTCGACGGTATCGTAATCGAACAAACCACTGAAAATCTGATCAACACAGAGTCGAATAATATTGTCCAATAAGATAATGGTTTTGCGCTGCCGCTTTCCTTTAGGCTCAGGCACTTTGACGAACCGGTCCAGATCGTCGGTTGGGATCTCAATTAAGGCATATTTTGGCTCTTCACCGGCTTTTTTTAGCTCGACTGCTAAATAGGAATAAGCGTCTTTTAAAAAGCTTAAAACATCGACATCTTTATTGAGCATGATCGGTGTAATGTAAGGCAAGATATTGCTACGAAAATAGCGTTTGAGCCATTGGGCTTGATGCTCCGACAGTTGTCGTTCATTCACCAAAAAGATATTGCGGCGTGCCATTTCAAGCAAAATATCATTATATAGATGATCGAAATCTTGATTGAGCTTGACCACTTTCGCTTGAATTTTACTGAGTAACTCCTTGGCGTGACTATCCACTCCGCGCTCTTCATCAATAATGATACGGCGTTTCACATCGGCAAATCGTACTTGATAAAATTCATCAAGATTGGATGAAAAAATACCTAAAAAGCGAACCCGTTCGATAATCGGCACGCTTTTGTCCGCAGCTTCCTGCAGTACGCGCTCGTTAAAGGAGAGCCAGCTCAGTTCTTTGTCGACATGATGGGAGTCTAAAGTCATAGCGTGTGAGAAAATCCTGTTCTACTGAATAAGATGGCTGTCAGCAAGACCGCTAAAGCGTCAGACAGCCTTTCAAGGGCTTTGTACAATACGCTGATGTTGGCTGCACTTTGTAGGAACGTATCCAGTGTGTTGATACGTGAAAACAAAATGCATCATGCGTGATCCTTAAGACGATTGTTTAAACAATTATTGAGGTCGTTCAAGGTGTTGTCTATGCTTCACGGCAGTAAACTCACGAAAGTGTGCCCAATATCAACTTGGGCCAGCCTAAAGTCCGTTTGTTGCATATTTATTGCGTACCGCTCAGCAACGCACCGTCCCAGTGTCGAGGCGTTAGCCCGCAAGCGGCAGTATGATTAGCCATCATCCACTTTTTTTATATGGATAATCATAGCGGGCCGATTTGTCACAAAATTGTCATTGTAATGAAATACAATCAAGAGCTTGATTAAAATAAGAGGCGCAAATGACCCACTCCTCACCATCACTTTCTGACACCAAACGTGCGCGACGTTTAAAAGATAAACTGACGCGTCAAACAGTGCGCTTTGGTGGTGTGATGGTATTAGTGACCTTGTTGCTGCTGTTTTTTTATCTTTTAACTGTCGTGATTCCGCTGTTTCATCAAGCCAGTGTGACGTTAAGTGAACGCTTTTCTGTCTCTTCACCTGGAGCGCCACGGTTTGTTGGCGCTGATAATCGTAATCAACTCGTTTATAGCTTGGATGAGACAGGCGTCTTGACGGTAGCGCGTCGTCCTCGTCAGTCATCGATGCCTCAACAGCCTCAACAGCCTCAACAGCCTCAACAGCCTCAAGAGAAGACAACTTTCCCGCAGGCTGAAACTGTCTTACAACGCGCGCTATCGACCCTCAGTGATCCTGCGATGAGTTGGGCTCAAGCAACGGCGCCTTTTATCGCAGTGGAAAATGCTCCCGGTGAAGTGGGCGTTTGGCAATTACGCTTTGGCAACGATGACCAAGCCGGTGATGCGGTGATCCCGCAGTTATCGCGTATATCTGCGTTTGGTGGACCCGTAACGGTGGATGCGAATAGACAGCCGCTGGATAAGATTGCCCTGGCGATACCGGATAGCTTGCATGGCCAGCCGATAGCGCCTGTGTTGGCGGCTGTGACTGCCGATAATCAATTGATGATCTACCGCGGCCAGCATAAAACATCATTCCCTTTGAGCGCGCCAGTCAATCAGTTGGCATTGTCGGGCGATGGACAACGGTTATTTATCCGTCAGCATCATACTTTATCGGTTTGGCAGGTTAATAATGACATGCCCATTAAGCGCGAACGCCTAGATCTCACTCATGTGAACGATAGCTCGGTGGTTAATATGACGCTGCTAGCGGGGGGACGCTCGTTAATATTGCAGCATCAAAATGGTGACTTGACGCAATGGTTTGATGTCCTCAAGAGCGGTGAGCCGTCATTGACCAACGTGCGTACGTTTTCGCCCGGTGCTGGGGCAAAAATAATAGCGCCAGAGTTACATCGTAAAAGCGTGGCCACCGTGGATGATACTGGGCAGCTGAGCTTGGTACATGTGACCAGTGAAAAACAGCGGCATTTTGATAAACGGTTTACCTCGGTCCCGGAGGCGCTGGCATTTGCTCCTCGCGCCAACGCCTTGATGGCGGTGACACAAAATCAGTGGCAGTGGTTGGCGGTGGATAATCCTCATCCTGAAGTCAGTCTCCATTCTTTATGGCAAAAAGTGTGGTACGAGGGATACTCATCGCCGCAATATGTGTGGCAGTCGACATCGGCCGACGATAGCTTTGAAGCAAAGTTGAGTGTGGTGCCGGTGATCTTTGGCACACTAAAAGTGGCCGTGGTTGCCTTACTGTTCGCGGTGCCAATGGCCATTGGTGCGGCTATTTATACGGCTTACTTTATGTCATCAGGGTTGAGGCGATGGGTCAAACCGACGGTTGAGACGATTGAAGCATTACCTACGGTGATCATTGGCTTTTTAGCCGGCTTATGGCTTGCCCCTTGGGTTGAAGCACATATTGCTAGCGTCTTTATGTTGTTGATCCTGGTCCCGTTTGTGTTGCTGGGGTTGAGCGCCTGTTGGCGAATGATCCCCCGCTATGCTCGCCGTCGCTTGCCGGATAATGCCCAAATACTGGTGATTATCCCGGTGTTGCTGTTAGTGGGGACAATGGCCGTGTCTTTAGGGCCTTGGATTGAGCAGATTTGGCTGGGAGGCGATGCTCGTCAATTCATTACCCACGAGCTAGGCATTGGTTATGATCAACGTAATGCCTTAGTGGTTGGGATCGCGATGGGCTTTGCTGTGGTTCCCACCATATTTTCGATTGCTGAAGATGCGATTTTTTCGGTTCCGCCACATCTAAAGCAAGGTGCGTTAGCACTGGGGGCAACGCATTGGCAAACATTGATGCGGGTTGTGTTGCTCACCGCTAGCCCAGGGATATTCTCGGCGGTGATGATGGGATTAGGTCGCGCGGTGGGTGAAACCATGATTGTGTTGATGGCCACAGGGAATACACCGATTATGGATTGGAACCTGCTCGAAGGGCTTCGGACCTTGTCGGCCAATATTGCGATCGAAATGCCAGAGTCCGAAGTGGGGAGCTCGCATTATCGTGTGTTGTTTTTAACCGCGTTTATTTTGTTTGTTTTCACCTTTGTCTTTAATACGTTGGCTGAACTTGTTCGTCAGCGTTTACGCGACAAATACAGTCACCTTTAATTGAGATGAGAGTGCGCATGCGTCCATGGATAAAATCTGGCACGCCTTGGGTCTGGATGACGGCAGGGATGGTTAGCGTCAGTCTTATTGCCATTCTCGGTGTCTTACTCTTGCTCGGTGTTCGTGGCTTAGGCTATTTTTGGCCCACACCGGTGACCAGTTTTGAGTTACAGACGGAACAGGGCGTAGAAACTGTCGTTGGCCAGATTTATCGAACCGATGAGGTTGATGCGACTCAGCTTATCGACGCCGGTGTTCGCTTACCCGCATACCGGCAATCCGCGTATCAGCGCTTGGTGGTTAAAATTGGCAACCGTGAACGAGAAGGGCTCGACTTTCGTCAGTTACTTGCGTTTCAGATAAAAAGCCAACACACGCCGATTGAGATGGCGATGATTGAGCGCAGCGAGAACGGTGTCTTTTATGGCAAGCCAACAGCGTATATTGATCAAAGCGGTACACGTCATGGATTAGTGATTTCTGCGCTGCGTCAGCAACTGGCGGATTTGGCGGCACGTCGTGATGCAATCAATAAAATTGAACAAGTCCATCTGTCAGGGGTGAATTATCAGCTCGAACAGTTGCGATTAGAGGAAAAATCTCGCGAACTTGAGGGGACGTTGGACAAGCGCGCCCAATCGCAGATTGCATCCCGCCGCACGCAGTTGCTCACTCAGTATCAACAACTGGAGCAAAAGCTCGCACAGTTGCGGGATAAACAGAAAACAGGGCAACTGGTTGTCGAAGATAGCCATGGTGATGAGGTCGCATTGCCGCTCGAGAATGTGCTAAATATTTGGTACCCCAACGCGATGAGCGGCGTCGATAAGCTGACATTTTGGGGGCACCAAGTGGCGGCTTTTCTATCTGAATCACCGCGTGACAGTAATGCCGCAGGTGGGGTTTTTCCGGCGATTTTTGGCACCGTTTTTCTGGTCTTATTAATGGCAGTAATTGTTACCCCTTTGGGCGTGGTCGCGGCGATTTATCTGCATGAATATGCGCCTAAAACGGCGTTCACTCGGTTGATTCGGATTGCGGTAGTTAACCTCGCTGGGGTGCCATCCATTGTTTATGGTGTGTTTGGTTTAGGCTTTTTTGTCTACTTCATTGGTGGCACCATTGACGATATCTTTTATCAAGCGGCGCAACCCGCGCCGGTGTTTGGTACGCCAGGTATTCTGTGGTCAGCGTTAACGTTGGCGATCTTAACCTTACCGGTCGTGATAGTCTCAACAGAAGAAGGGCTAGCGCGTATTCCTACAAGCGTCCGTCATGGTGCCTTTGCCTTGGGCGCGACCCAATCTGAAATGCTATGGCGAGTCGTCTTACCGATGGCAAGCCCGGCGATGATGACGGGGTTAATTTTAGCGGTTGCCCGTGCCGCCGGTGAAGTGGCGCCTTTAATGTTGGTTGGGGTGGTGAAAGTGGCGCCTTCTCTGCCGGTTGATGGCAACTTTCCTTTCTTACACTTAGAACGGAAGTTTATGCATCTCGGCTACCATATTTATGATGTGGGCTTTCAAAGTGCGCATATCGAGACTGCGCGACCTTTGGTGTATGCGACGTCGTTTTTACTCGTGTCTGTGATCGTGGCACTGAACTTATCCGCGATCGGTATCCGTCATTATTTGCGTGAAAAATATCGCGCATTAGAACTGTAACGATAAGGATCCTGCTCGATGTTTTCGATAAACCCGCCTATAGGTGCCACGCCGAGCTTAGATTTGGGAAACTTACCGAACGAGCAAACGGCGTTAGCTATTCGGGATTTGAATCTTTATTACGGGGCGACTCAAGCACTGTTTGATATCAGTATGCGTATCCCGAAGGGCAAGGTCACAGCGTTTATTGGCCCTTCTGGGTGTGGGAAGTCGACCTTACTGCGTTGCATTAACCGCATGAATGATTTGGTGGATGGGTGTCGCGTGCGGGGCGAAGTCACCTTACATGGGCAAAACATCTATCACCGCGAAGTTGATGTGCCTGCGTTACGTCGTCAAGTCGGTATGGTATTTCAGCGTCCTAATCCGTTTCCGAAATCCGTTTATGAAAATGTCGTTTTTGGATTGCGGCTGCAAGGCATTCATGATCCCCGAACCTTAGATGATGCGGTGGAGCGTTCACTGCGAGGTGCGGCGCTGTGGGGAGAGGTAAAAGATCGTCTTAACGATAATGCGTTTGGTCTTTCAAGTGGACAGCAGCAGCGGTTGGTGATCGCCCGAGCAATCGCGATTGAGCCAGAAGTGTTATTGCTGGATGAGCCCTCTTCGGCGCTGGATCCTATCTCAACACTGACGATTGAAGAGTTGATCAACGATCTTAAAAAACAATACACAGTGGTGATTGTTACCCATAATATGCAGCAGGCGGCACGGGTGTCAGACCAAACTGCCTTTATTAATATGGGCCGCTTGGTAGAGTACGCGGATACTGACACCTTGTTTACCACACCAAAAAATAAACAGACGGAAGATTACATCACCGGTCGCTACGGATAAGGAGCAGGCCTTGGATAATTACAATATTAGCCGCCATATTTCTGGCCAATTTAATGCTGAGTTAGAAGCGATTCGCACTCACGTCCTAGCGATGGGGGGGCTGGTGGAGCGTCAGCTCACCGATGCTCTTCGTGCCATGCACAATCAAGATGAAGAGCTAGCGCGCCATGTGATTCGTGAAGATCACAAAGTCAATGGCATGGAAGTCGCCATTGACGAGGCCTGCACACGGATTATTGCTAAGCGCCAACCGACGGCAAGCGATCTGCGCCTGGTGATGGCAATCATTAAAACCATCACGGATCTAGAGCGTATTGGCGATGTGGCTGATAGCATCGCGAAAATGGCATTGGACAATGCCAGTCATTCTCAGCAACCTTTTTTGGTTTCTCTAGAGGCATTGGGTCAGCGTGCTGCCAAAATGCTGCATGACGTACTGGATGCGTTTGCGCGGATGGATATTGATGCGGCCATGAAAGTCTACCGTAAAGACGATTCTCTCGATCGTGAGTATGAGGGAATTTTGCGTCAGTTGATGACCTATATGATGGAAGATCCTCGTTCTATCCCTAATGTGCTAAAAGTGATGTGGTCAGCGCGTGCGATCGAGCGCGTGGGCGATCGCTGCCAGAATATTTGTGAGTACATCATCTACTTTGTAAAAGGGAAAGATGTTCGTCACATTCAAAAAGAGGAGCTCGAAAAGCTCCTCAAATAGGCGTTTAGTCGTTATCGATCCACTCACTGACCTTATCAGGGACAAAACTTTGGTCATGAAGCGGCATGCGCACATAGCCCTCTTTGCTGATCTCGGGAAGAATAACGTCTGGGTATTCAATCTCTTGATAGGGGATCTGGGAGAGAAGATGCGCGATACAATTAAGTCGCGCATGCTTTTTATTATCAGCTTCCACTACCCACCATGGACTTTCCTTGGTGTCGGTATAAGCAAACATGCGATCTTTCGCCTCACTGTATTGCACCCAGCGGCTGCGTGATTCCAAATCCATGGGACTAAATTTCCAGCGTTTTATTGGCGTGTTTATTCGCTCGGCAAAACGCTTTTCTTGTTCTTCGTCGGAGACGGAAAACCAGTATTTGAGCAAAATAATCCCCGAGCGGATCAGCATTCGCTCAAATTCAGGGCAAGTGCGGAAAAACTCTTCATATTCTTCCTCGGTACAAAACCCCATGACACGTTCTACACCGGCTCGGTTGTACCAACTGCGGTCGAATAAAACTATCTCTCCGCTCGCTGGAAGGTGTTCGATATAGCGTTGAAAATACCACTGTGTGCGCTCGCGTTCCGTCGGTTTATCTAGTGCAACCACACGGCACACGCGTGGGTTGAGTTTTTCGGTAATCCGTTTTATCACCCCACCTTTACCGGCAGCATCTCGCCCTTCAAAGATCACCACGACTTTCAGCTGTTTGTGTTTTACCCACTCTTGTAATTTGACTAGCTCGGCTTGCAACTCAAGCAATTTTTTTTCGTAGTGTTTTTTACTGATTTTAGGGGGCTTTTTATCCGACAAAGCAGCACTCCTTTTGTGAAGACCATCATTTCAAGTTAGGAAACTCAACGGTGAGATGCAATATCCTTATCTCTAGGACACAAGCTTCTCGACAAAAAGGTTTGGTCAATCACAGTATGATGAGAGCGGCTGGCGTATTGCATTTAACTGAATCGAGCGACTGCCTGCTTTACCGCCCTGACTTGCATGGGATCAGTGATGGGGTAACCGATCTTTTCACCTTCACCCATCGTCGCCATCGCATGAGTGTGGGCGGCGCTTGCTTGTGTGGTACGCGCGGACAGGTGGATATCTCGTGCGCCGGTATGAGCGATGATTTCTGCGGCATTATGCGCTGTGATCCCGGCACCTGGCATGATCCGAAGCGGCGTATGACGGACGTAATCGACCCAGGCTTTTAGTGTTTCTTTGCCTTGCTCGGCATGGTTGGCACCACCTGAGGTCAGAATACGTTCCACGGCAGGTCGCGCGATGAGGGCGTCTAACGCTGCCATTGGCTCGGTGCAATGATCAAACGCCCGATGGAACGTCACCCCCATACCTCGGGCTTCGGCCAGCATGGCATCGAGTAACGTTAAGTCTACTGTCCCATCTGGGCGTAAGGCGCCAATCACCACGCCATGACAGCCAGTTTTGCGGGCAGTGGCAATATCTTTAAGCATCACTTCAGCTTCATCATGGCTATAAACAAAGTCCCCTTCTCGTGGACGTATAATCGCGTAAATAGGCACGCGAGCTTGTTGCATCGCTTGATTCAGGGTGCCCATACTTGGCGTGAGGCCACCGAGCTTGAGTGAAGCACAAAGCTCGATACGGTCTGCGCCCGCTTGCTGAGCAATCGATAAAGATTGGATACTATCAATACATACTTCGACGGTGACGGTCATAGGTGCTCCTTGTTTGAACGGTCTAGCATAACCGTGACCAGAGCAAGCGTCATGAACAAATCAGACAAGGTGTGACATGTAGAGAAACGGGAGGGAAGGAAGGCGTTGAGAGACAATAAAAAAAGGGCCCGGTTTAACCGGGCCTCATTATACTGTTACATTGCTCAGTGCGGGGCACGTAACCTTATTACAGGTCGTCAGTGTGCTCAGACAGATACGCGGCAACACCTTCAGGTGACTCAGCCATACCTGCTTTACCTTCTTCCCACTGTGCAGGACAAACTTCGCCATTTTTCTGGTGGAAGTTCAATGCATCAACCATACGTAGCATCTCGTCAATGTTACGGCCTAGTGGCAGGTCGTTAACGACTTGATGGCGAACAACACCGTCTTCGTCGATCAAGAATGAACCACGGAATGCAACGCCCGCTTCTGGGTGTTCAACATCGTATGCTTTACAAATTTCGTGCTTCACATCAGCAACCAGTGGATATTTTACTGCGCCGATACCGCCATCATCGATAGCTGTCTTACGCCATGCGTTGTGTGAGAACTGAGAGTCGATAGACACACCGATTACCTCAACACCTTTAGCTTGGAAATCGCTCAGGCGCTTATCGAATGCGATCAGCTCTGATGGGCACACGAAAGTGAAGTCGAGTGGGTAGAAAAAGACAACTGCTTTTTTGCCTTTGGTGAACTCTTTCAGGTTGAAGTTATCAACGATTTCGCCAWTACCTAGTACGGCAGCGGCAGTAAAATCTGGTGCTTGACGACCTACGAGTACCATATCTCAGCTCCTATTTAATTGTTGTCCTGATAATCAGGTTCCTATATAAGCGAGACAAACTATAGCTAACTTGTTAGATTGAAAAAAGTGGAATTAATAGATTGTTATAATCGGAAAATACGATTGTTTAAAATATGACGTTATGAACAAATATCCTTCATTAAAGCAGCTACACTATCTGGTTACCCTGTCAGAAACGCGTCACTTTGGTGAGGCGGCGAAATTATGCTTTGTCAGCCAGTCGACACTGAGCGCAGGGATTCAAAATCTAGAAGAGTTGATTGGAGCACAGCTGATTGAGCGTGACAATAAAACCTTAGTCCTCACCGGCATGGGTGAAGAGGTGGTACGCCGAAGCCGGGAGATTCTCGCCCGTAGCCAAGATCTTATGGAGCTAACGCAAGTTAAGTCTGATCCTATGCATGGTAAGGTGCGTTTAGGGTGTATTCCGACCATTGCACCTTTTTTACTCTGTGATGTGGTCAAGCAAGTCAATCAACACTATCCAAATTTAGATTTACTGCTGCGCGAGGATACTACCGCCAATTTACTCACGGCGCTTAAACATGGCGAAATGGACATATTGATCCTTGCACTCCCCATGGATATTGGCACCATGACGCGTCGAATTGTTGGCCGCGATCCCTTTAAAATGGTCATGAGCGGCAAACAAGCAGCACAGCTTACATTGCCCGTTGATTATGAATCCCTCCCCGATGAGTCTGTCTTTTTATTAGAGCGTGAACACTGTCTCACCGACCATGCTGTCTCTGCCTGTCAGATGACTGCCTCGCAGAAGATTAATCCTTTTATGGCGACCAGTTTACATACCTTGGTGCAAATGGTGGCCAACGGCAATGGTGTGACCTTTATACCGCAAATGGCGATTGATCATGGTTTAATTGCTAATTTAGATGTGCATCTAGAAACCCCACCAGGAAAAGCAGCCTATCGTGATATCGGCATGGTATGGCGGCCATCTTCCAGTCGATTAGAGACCTTTAATAATCTCGCTGATCTGGTGACAGGACTGCTTTCCCCAACAGGTAAAGACACATTGACCGAAAATCAGTGATAAATTCTACATTAAAGGTAAAAAATTAGTTTTATATTCTGTTTGAGTGTCATAAAAACCGCGATGCCGACGTTGGATTATTATCACGAAAAAAAGCAGCACGCCTGAGTGCTGCTTTTATTTTTACAGCTAATATTATGATTTTAAATAAAAAAACAACTTTTTTGTTCAGTTGCTAGTGGCTTGTCTTGTAACTTAATTACGTAAGTGGTTACACTTAAGTGACAAAAATATGATCTTGGTAGCAGTGTTACATCATTCTGCTAATCCATTCAAAAAAGCATATTCGAGCTTATACTCTAAACTATTTAAATGTCTGATTTTAAGTGTTTATTGCTGGTTTTTGATTGATAGGTGTGAGGTGTTAGGTTGATTTTTATCCGAGGTTGAGTCAACGTAAGATAACTAGCGTGGCGTTGAGTGAGTGAGATGCCACTTGATGTCCGTAAACAACTTTTGTTGTGATTGGATTACAAATGACAGCCAGGGAGGCGATATGACAGAAGCATGCTCAACCTTACGCGAATCACTGGTAATTAACGAGACCGTTACCCCAGCGCAGGCAGAAATCCTAACCGATGATGCCTTGTGTTTTTTAGCCAGTTTGGCTAATCGATTTGCGGATCGTATACCTGGGCTTCTGGCCACTCGCGAGCAGCGCCAACAGCGTATTGATGCGGGAGAGCTGCCCGATTTCCTTCCTGAGACGCGATCGATTCGCCACGATGATTGGACCATTCGAGGCATCCCCAAAGACTTACAAGATCGACGGCTAGAAATTACTGGCCCAGTGGATCGGAAAATGGTGATCAACGCCCTGAACGCCAATGTGAAAGTGTTTATGGCGGACTTTGAAGACTCGTTCGCACCAGCTTGGCCACAAGTGGTCGAGGGGCAGCGCAACTTGCGCGATGCTATTAACGGCACCATCAGTTACGAACAACCAGAGACAGGAAAGCGTTATCAACTTAACGATGATCCCGCGCGCCTGATCTGCCGGGTTAGGGGCCTTCATCTGACAGAAAAACATGTCATGTGGCAAGGTAAACCGCTGCCTGGGGCTTTATTTGATTTCGCGCTCTACTTTTTCCATAACTATCGTCGGTTGCTTGAGACAGGATCCGGTCCTTACTTCTACTTGCCCAAACTACAAGCCTATCAAGAAGCGGCGTGGTGGAGCGATGTGTTCTCATTTACAGAAGATGAATTTGGGCTAAGCCGAGGCACGATCAAAGCAACCGTATTGATCGAAACCCTACCGGCCGTGTTTGAAATGGATGAGATTTTATATCACTTACGCGATCACATCGTCGCGCTGAACTGCGGTCGCTGGGATTATATTTTCAGTTATATCAAAACACTTCGTAATCATCCTGATCGGGTGCTACCTGACCGTCAGGTGGTCACCATGGACAAACCTTTTCTCAATGCTTACTCGCGACTGTTGGTGAGAACCTGTCATAAGCGCGGTGCATTGGCCATGGGAGGGATGGCGGCATTTATCCCGAGCAAAGACCCAACCGAAAACCAACAAGTGCTCGAGAAAATCGAAAAAGATAAAACGCTAGAGGCAAATAATGGCCATGATGGAACCTGGATTGCCCACCCCGGATTAGCAGACACGGCGAAAGCCATTTTTGATAAAGCGCTCGGCGATAAGCCGAATCAGCTAACGGTTTCTCGTGAGCAAGATGCGCCAATTACCGCGGCGGATTTGCTTGCGCCTTGCGATGGAGAACGCACCGAAGCGGGCATGCGCCACAATATCCGGGTTGCGGTCCAATATATCGAGGCATGGATTTCGGGTAATGGCTGTGTGCCGATTTACGGCTTGATGGAAGATGCGGCGACCGCCGAAATTTCGCGTGCGTCGATCTGGCAATGGATCAAGCATCAAAAGCCGCTCAGCAATGGCAACGTGGTAACCAAAGAGCTATTTACGCAGTACCTCGAAGAAGAAATGGCTGTGCTTGAAAACGAACTGGGCACTGAACGTTTTGCTCAAGGGCGATACCGCCAAGCGGCAACGTTAATGGCCGAGCTGACAACCAGTGATGAGCTAGTTAACTTCTTAACCCTGCCAGGGTACGAGTATTTGCCTTAATGGGCATGGAAGCAAAACAACAACATGGAATGAAAGCGAAGGGCTGACAAGGCTCTGCTAACAAAGAGGAATGGAACATGACTTTGACTCGCCAACAACAAATCGCGCAACTGGAAAAGGATTGGGCTGAAAATCCACGCTGGAAAAACGTAAAGCGAACGTACACCGCTGAAGAAGTGGTCAGTATGCGCGGCTCTTTTGTCCCCGAGAATACCATTGCTAAACGCGGCGCAGCTAAGCTGTGGGACCTTGTTAACGGCAGTGCGAAAAAAGGCTATGTTAACTGCTTGGGCGCGTTAACGGGTGGCCAAGCTGTGCAGCAAGCAAAAGCCGGCATTGAAGCTATTTACTTGTCAGGCTGGCAAGTGGCAGCCGACAATAACACAGCGTCCAGTATGTATCCGGACCAGTCACTGTATCCAGTTGACTCAGTCCCCTCGGTTGTTAAACGTATCAACAATGCTTTTCGCCGCGCGGATCAAATACAGTGGTCAAAAGGTGGAACCCCAGAAGAGGGGACTGATTATTTTCTCCCTATTGTTGCCGATGCCGAAGCTGGCTTTGGTGGTGTACTCAACGCCTATGAGTTGATGCGCAATATGATTGAGGCAGGCGCAGCAGGCGTCCACTTTGAAGATCAATTGGCGTCAGTGAAAAAGTGTGGTCACATGGGTGGAAAGGTATTGGTGCCAACCCAAGAAGCCGTGCAAAAGCTGGTTGCAGCGCGTTTGGCGGCGGATGTTGCAGGGACTGACACGCTCGTGATTGCCCGTACCGATGCTAATGCGGCTGATCTGCTTACCTCAGACTGCGACCCTTATGATAAAGACTTTATTGCAGGTGAGCGCACCGCAGAAGGTTTTTATCGCGTGCGTCCAGGGATTGAACAAGCGATTTCCCGTGGTCTCGCTTATGCACCGTATGCTGATTTGATTTGGTGTGAAACCGCGACACCGGATCTGGAAGAAGCACGTCAATTTGCCGAGGCGATTCATGCGCAATATCCGGATCAATTATTGGCATATAACTGCTCGCCATCCTTTAACTGGGAAAAGAACTTGGATGCCGACACCATCGCTCGTTTCCAGCAAGCGCTGTCCGACATGGGTTACAAGTATCAGTTCATCACCTTAGCGGGCATTCACAACATGTGGTACAACATGTTCGATCTTGCCCACGCTTATGCGCAAGGTGAGGGAATGCGCCACTATGTAGAGAAGGTACAGCGACCTGAATTTTCTGCGGCGGAGCGTGGTTACACGTTTGTGGCTCACCAGCAGGAGGTCGGCACTGGCTATTTTGACCAGATGACTAATATTATCCAAGGCGGTCAATCTTCGGTAACCGCACTGACGGGCTCAACGGAAGAAGATCAGTTTTAATTAAAACCGTTATCATGGAAATGAAGCCAGAAAGGGAGTGGAAACACTCCCTTTTATTTATTCACCGTCTTCCATCGGCTCGCTTTCTTCTTGAATTTCGAGCAAGGTCGACGCAATGGCGACAAAGTCACTATCAGTAATGATCCCAACAAGGCGTTGATTTCTAATCACGGGTAAACACCCTATTTTACGCGCTAACATTGATAATGCTGCGGCACGTAACGACGCCTCTGGCGCGACGGTGACAAGTTGCTTATCGGTAAATTGTGCGAGTGGAGTATGGATTTGATGATCGCCATTGGTTGCTCTTCCTAAAGACGATGCCTGGGCTGAAAGCACATCGCGCTGGGTAACTAGCCCAAGCAAGCGTTCATTATCATCGACGATGGGTAAGTGACGGAAGCGTTCCGCGCGCATTAAGCGGTGGGCATCATCAAGCGTATGATCCGGACTCAGTGTATGTGGATGGCGAGTCATCATATCATCAACGGTAAACATGGCACCTCCTTGTTATCAGTGCACAGGATTAATTTAACTGTAGTGCACTTGGCACGGGGTGGACGTGATACACATCAATTATCTGCGCGAGGCTATTATCCGCAAAAGGCTATTATTCGCAAAAGGCAATGATCTGCAAAAGGACATCATCCACGAAAGTTAATCATCCGCCAAAGTTAATCATCCGGCAAAGGCTTCAAACGTAAATATCGCCATGCTATTAATGCGCACTGAAACGATTGCCTGCTTCGCTCGCTTGATATTCACGGTGGGCTACCTATACTAGCGGCCTGCTTTTTATCTAGGCAAACGTCATGCAATTATCCGATTTTCACTTTGAACTCCCTGATGAGTTGATTGCGCGCTATCCACAGCCGGATCGCAGTGCAAGTCGCTTATTGTCCCTTGATGGCACCAGCGGTGAGGTAGCGCATCGTCAGTTTAAAGATATCCTCGAACTGGTTGAACCTGGGGATTTGATGGTGTTCAACAACACACGTGTGATCCCTGCACGCGTGTATGGCCGCAAAGCCTCGGGTGGAAAAATAGAGGTGCTGGTGGAGCGTGTGCTCGACGAACGTCGTTTCCTTGCCCACGTGCGCGCGTCTAAAGCGCCAAAACCCGGTGCTGAATTATTCCTCGGTGATGACGGACAGATCCCGGCAGAAATGGTGGCACGCCATGACGCCCTGTTCGAAATCCAGCTAAACAGCGATAAAGGCGTAGTGGATACACTCAACGACATCGGCCATATGCCGTTGCCGCCGTATATCGACCGTCCTGATGAAGAAAGCGATAAAGAGCGTTATCAAACCGTGTATAACCAAAAACCTGGGGCGGTGGCTGCACCAACGGCGGGATTACACTTTGATGATGCCATTATGGCAACGCTCAAAGAAAAAGGCGTCAATATTGCCTTTGTTACTTTGCATGTGGGCGCCGGAACATTCCAACCGGTTCGGGTCGACAACATTGAAGAGCACATCATGCATGCCGAGTATGCTGAAGTGCCTCAAGAGGTGGTCGATGCGGTCAATCAAACGCGTGCACAAGGTAAACGCGTGATTGCGGTGGGGACCACGTCAGTACGGTCATTGGAAAGTGCAGCACAAGCGGCGAAGCAAAAAGGTGAACCACTGGCGCCATTTTTTAATGACACCCAGATTTTTATCTATCCCGGTTACCAGTGGCAGCTAGTGGATGTGCTTGTCACCAATTTCCACTTGCCGGAATCAACCTTGATCATGCTGGTGAGTTCTTTTGCCGGCTACGAACATACCATGGCCGCTTATCGCGCGGCAGTTGAAGAACGCTATCGCTTTTTCAGCTATGGCGATGCCATGTTTATAACCCGTCAGCAACAACCTGATTAATTAAGTTCACGCGAAGCCTGGCTTCGTGTGATCTAAGCTTGCGGCAGGGTAAACCTTGTTAGCATAAGACACACGCCAGACTGTTTCTCTGGCACTGAGGAGGATTCGTGGAATACGAACTAAAGAAAACCGATGGACGCGCCCGCCGTGGCCGTTTGATTTTTGAGCGCGGCACGGTCGAAACCCCGGCATTTATGCCCGTGGGGACCTATGGCACCGTAAAAGGCATGACCCCTGAAGAAGTGAAAGGCACCGGGGCTGAGATCTTACTCGGTAATACCTTTCACCTATGGTTACGTCCGGGGCAAGAAGTTATGCGACTGCATGGGGACTTGCATGACTTTATGCAGTGGCATGGCCCTATTTTAACCGACTCTGGTGGCTTCCAAGTTTTCAGCTTAGGAGATATCCGTAAAATCACTGAAGAAGGGGTGCATTTTCGTAACCCGGTTAACGGTGATCGGATTTTTATGGATGCGGAAAAATCCATGGAGATCCAATACGACCTTGGCTCAGACATCGTGATGATCTTTGATGAGTGCACCCCGTATCCTGCGACGCACGCTGAAGCGAAAAAGTCGATGGAGATGTCACTGCGCTGGGCCAAGCGTAGCCGCAATCATTTTGACAAACTTGGTAACAAAAATGCGCTGTTCGGCATTGTGCAAGGTGGTGTATACGAAGACTTACGCGATGTGTCGATAGAAGGCCTAACTGAGATTGGCTTTGATGGTTACGCCGTTGGCGGGCTTGCCGTCGGTGAGCCAAAAGAAGATATGCATCGCATTTTGGAGCATACCTGCCCGCAGTTGCCGGAAGACAAACCCCGTTATCTAATGGGAGTGGGTAAACCGGAAGACCTCGTGGAAGGGGTGCGTCGTGGCGTTGATATGTTCGATTGCGTGATGCCGACCCGAAATGCCCGAAATGGTCACCTATTTATTACCGGCGGTGTGATCAAGATCCGTAATGCGAAACATAAAAGTGATACCTCGCCTTTGGATCCAGAGTGTGACTGTTACACTTGCCGCCATTATAGCCGTGCCTATCTTTACCACTTAGACCGTTGTAATGAAATCCTCGGTGCGCGACTCAATACTATCCATAACTTGCGTTATTATCAGCGCGTCATGGAAGGTTTGCGTAACGCGATTGACGAAGGTAGATTAGATGCCTTTGTAGCGGATTTCTACGCGCGTCGTGGCAAGGAAGTGCCACCGCTCGATTGATTTCGAATTCAACAACTAAAACGAGGACGTGATTGAATGTTTATCTCACAAGCTCACGCAGCGGCTGAAGCCGGCCCACAAGGTGGCGGTATGCAGCTTTTTATTATGCTTGGTCTCTTTGCGGTTATTTTCTATTTTATGATTTATCGCCCGCAATCTAAGCGTGTTAAAGAGCATAAAAACCTAATGGCATCCATGAGCAAAGGAGACGAAGTACTGACCGGTGGTGGTTTGGTGGGTAAAATCACCCAAATTGCTGAAGACAATGACTTTATTGTTATTGCTCTTAACGACAATAACGAAGTGACCATTAAAAAAGACTTCGTGACGGCAGTACTGCCCAAAGGTACTATCCAGTCTCTCTAATTCTCGCAACCATAAAGGATGCATGCTGTGCTAAACCGTTATCCTTTGTGGAAGTACATCATGGTGCTAATAGCCTTGGTTATTGGCATCGTGTATGCGCTTCCCAATTTATACGGTGAAGATCCAGCAGTACAAATTTCCGGGGCGCGTGGCGCCTCGGTAGATATGACTGCGCTGGACTCCATCAAACAAACCCTCGAATCCAACGATCTCTCCTACCAATCCATTGCACTTGAAGACGGCACTGTCTTGGCTCGCTTTAAAGACACTGAATCGCAAATCAGTGCTCGTGATGCGTTGATGTCTCGCTTTGATAGCAATAACTATGTGGTCGCATTAAACCTGGCGCCAGCGACCCCTTCTTGGTTGGACGCCCTTGGCGCAACACCAATGAAATTGGGACTCGATTTACGTGGCGGGGTACACTTCTTAATGGAAGTGGACATGGACGCTGCGCTAGAAAAGTTGATTACCCAGCAAGAAGACAGCTTTCGTACCGATTTACGTGAAGCGCGCATTCGCTATCGTGGTTTACGTGTCGAAGATAACACGCGCGTAATGGTTAACTTGCGTAACGCAGAAGACACCAATAAAGCGCTCGAGCTACTGTCGAACAATTATCGGGATATGAACTTCTCGATTGATGAAGACGACGGTACCTTAACCGCGGTGTACAAAGAAGAGCGATTAAAAGAAATCCGTAACTACGCGGTGGCGCAAAACATCACTATTTTGCGTAATCGTGTCAATGAGCTCGGGGTCGCAGAGCCTTTGGTCCAACGTCAAGGTGCGAGTCGCATCGTGGTTGAGTTGCCAGGTGTGCAAGATACGGCCCGAGCAAAAGAAATTCTTGGCGCGACCGCGACCTTGGAATTTCGTGAAGTCGACCAAGATGCCGATTTATCTGCAGCGATGGCAGGGCGTGTTCCGCCCGGTAGTGAGCTAATGAGCTCGCGTGACGGGCGTCCTGCAGTATTGAAAAAGCGGGTCATCTTAACCGGTTCACACATCACAGACGCCAGTTCATCACGTGATGAGTACAGTCGCCCACAGGTAAATATCTCGCTCGACAGCGAGGGCGGTGACAAAATGTCTGACTTCAGTAAGCGTAACATTGGCGAGCTGATGGCAACGGTGTTTGCTGAATACAAAGACAGTGGTGAGCGTGACGAAAATGGCAAAGTGATCTTGGAAAAACACGAAGAAGTGATTAACCAAGCGACCATTCAATCGGCATTAGGCCGTGACTTCCGAATTACCGGGATCGACTCAGCAGCTGAAGCTCACAACCTTGCGTTATTGCTACGTGCCGGTGCGTTGATTGCGCCCATTTCGATTGTTGAAGAACGCACCATAGGTCCATCCATGGGGCAGCAAAACATCAATATGGGTATACAAGCCTGTTTATGGGGCCTCGTTGCAGTCATGCTGTTTACACTGGTGTATTACCGCCGCTTCGGCTTGTTTGCTAACTGTGCTTTGTTCGCGAATATCATCTTGATTATTGGGATTATGTCGCTTATTCCAGGCGCCACCATGACGCTACCGGGCATTGCCGGTATTGTCTTAACCGTGGGGATGGCGGTGGATGCTAACGTGCTTATTTTTGAACGTATTCGAGAAGAGCTGCACGAAGGGCGTAGTCCACAACATGCGATTGATCGGGGTTATTCCAACGCCTTTAGTACCATTGCCGATGCTAACATTACCACGCTGATTACGGCGATCATCTTGTTTGCTGTGGGTACTGGCGCAATTAAAGGTTTCGCGGTGACACTATCGATTGGTATTTTGACCTCCATGTTTACCGCTATCGTGGGAACGCGTGCACTGGTAAATCTTGTGTATGGCGGCAAGCGCGTCGAAAAACTGTCGATTTAAGGGAGCCCAAGCATGTTTCAAATATTTAAACCGGACATGTCGATCAACTTTATGCGTTGGTCTAAAGTGGCCTTCGTGTTCTCGATCTTCATGATTGCGGCGTCTGTGGTCACCTTATCAACCAAATGGTTGAATTGGGGGCTCGATTTTACCGGCGGTACCTTGATTGAAGTCGGTTTTGAACAACCGGCTGATCTTGCCCTAATCCGTGATTCGTTATCCGCTGAAGGCTTTGGCGATGCGGTGGTGCAAAACTTTGGTAGCGCCACGGACGTGATGGTTCGGCTGCGCCCACGTGATGACATGGAAGGTGAAAACCTCGGTAATGAGGTACTGAATGCCATCAAAGCCGGTACCGGTGATAACGTCGAGATGCGCCGCATCGAATTTGTCGGCCCCAATGTCGGGGACGAGCTGACCGAAGCGGGTGGCTTGGCAATCATCATTGCATTGGTTTGTATCCTGATCTATGTCTCGTTCCGTTTCGAATGGCGTCTAGCTTCCGGTGCCGTCATGGCGCTGGCTCACGATGTGATTATTACGCTGGGGATTTTCTCTCTGTTCGACGTGGAGGTGGATCTCACTATCGTCGCTGCTTTGCTGACAGTCGTGGGCTACTCGCTTAACGATACCATTGTGGTGTTTGACCGTATTCGTGAGAATTTCCGCAAGCTTCGTAAAGGCGAGTCAGACGAAATCATCAATGCGTCTGTTTCACAAACCCTAAGTCGGACAACCATTACTTCAGGCACTACCTTGTTTGTGGTGATTTCGCTCTTTACCTTGGGTGGGTCGATGATCCATGGGTTTGCCATGGCACTGTTGATTGGTATTACCGTCGGGACATACTCATCGATTTATGTCGCTTCGGCGCTGGCCTTGAAACTCGGTATTGCGCGCGAGCACCTCTTGATCCCTGAAGTGGAAAAAGAAGGGGAAGAGTTCGACGCGATGCCTTAACCACGCTTGCCCTGCGCTTAGAGTGGGGCTATGCAGTGACCAAGTGGCGAATTGTTTACAAGCCGTCATCTTCTTCAGGCACAAAAAAGCGGCGCTCATTGAGCGCCGCTTTTTATTAATATCTTATCGGTGTCTTTATTTTTTCATCGACTCAGGCGCGTGTTCGCGAACTTTGGCGAGCATACCTTTCACCACACGTGCGCCACCGCTGACAATATTGCCAGAGCGCATGTAGTCGGTACCGCCGTTAAAGTCAGTGCAAATGGCACCCGCTTCGCGCGCAATTAACTCACCCGCAGCCAGATCCCAAGGCTTAAGGCCCAGCTCAAAGAAACCGTCAACACGGCCCGCGGCAACGTAGCAAAGATCGAGCGCTGCCGATCCAGTACGACGGAAGTCAGCACAATCGACAAACAACGCCCCAACAACGGCGATAAAGCCTTCAGCGTGCTGTTTAGCTTTAAACGGGAAGCCGGTCGCTAAGAGGGTGCCGTCAAGCTCTTTGGCGCTGCCAGTACGGATACGTTTGTTATTGAGTTGTGCGCCAGAACCACGTTGAGCGGTAAATAGCTCATTGCGGATAGGATCGTAAACGCAACCAATTTCTGTACGGCCTTTAATGCGTACAGCAATGGAAACGCAGAAATGCGGGAAGTCGTTAATGAAGTTAGTGGTGCCATCCAGTGGGTCGATGATCCATTGATAATCGCTATCTTTGCCTTCCGCCACGCCTGACTCTTCGCCAACGATGGTGTGGTCCGGATATGACTTTTTAATAATATCGATAATGATTTGTTCCGCCGCTTTGTCGACATTAGTGACGAAGTCATTACTGCCTTTTTGTGCGGTTTCGATGTTGTCTTTGTTTTCTGCAGATTTAGCGATAAAATCGCCAGCCTTCCGTGCAGCACGGACGGCGATGTTTAGCATCGGATGCATACGGTTTTCCCAACGGATGTTAAAGAACGAAAGCGGGGCGGAGTATAACAGAGCCAGAGCAAAAGGAAAGTGGGTATTTTTTAACCGTCAATAAGCGCGTGTTCTCTGCTAAATATGACGCCAGCCGCAGGCTTAGCTGAGAAGTATTATCGATTGCACTGTGATAAACTGCGCAGATCTGACAGACCGCTGCCCATCCCATCCAAGATGGACAGAGCAAGAGACGAAAACAACATCATGCTAGATCAAATTCGCGTTGTATTAGTAGGCACGTCCCACTCCGGAAACATTGGCTCAGCCGCCCGAGCGATGAAAGTCATGGGACTGACCAACATGACATTAGTGGCGCCTGGCTGTGAAGTAGACGGTCAAGCCATTGCCTTAGCCGCAGGGGCCAGTGATATTGCCAATAACGCGAGAGTGGTGAATACGCTTGAAGAAGCGGTGGCCGATTGTGGCCTAGTGATAGGCACCAGCGCAAGAAGCCGAACATTAGAATGGCCGATGCTGGATGCGCGAGCGTGCGGCCAAAAAGCCATTCAAGAAGCCGCAACACATCCGGTTGCCATCGTTTTTGGCCGAGAGCGAACTGGCTTAACCAATGAAGAGCTGCAAACATGTCACTATCATGTTTCGATTCCATCCAATCCAGACTACAGCTCTTTGAATTTGGCCATGGCTGTGCAAACGCTGTGTTATGAAATGCGTGTCGCCTGGTTGGACAGTCAAGCCTATCAAGGCCCAACCCTTGAACAAGACTATCCGCTGAACCAAGATTTGGCGCGTTTTTATACGCACCTCGAAACGGTTCTTACTAAAACAGGGTTTATCCGTACTCAGCACCCTGGCATGGTCATGACAAAACTACGTCGCTTATTTAATCGCGCGCGCTTAGAGAGTCAGGAACTCAATATTTTACGAGGCGTGCTGTCTTCGGTGGAAAAGGTGACCAAACAGGCGGCATCGAGCGAGCAAAATACCGATAATCACTCCCCACGTTGATCCTTTCAAATGAGGCGTCGTACACCTTGGTGAAAACTTGACAAAAATACTCAGGTAAATACTTGACCAAAACACTCGGGTATGTAACCATTTGAGCATCTATTCACCACAGGTAGCGTGTTATGAGATTGACTTCGAAAGGCCGTTATGCGGTTACCGCCATGCTCGACGTGGCGCTTCATGCCGAGCAGGGCCCTGTGCCCCTGGCGGACATCTCTGAGCGTCAAGGCATTTCCTTGTCTTATCTTGAGCAACTTTTTTCACGGCTCCGTAAGTCGGGACTGGTCAGCAGTGTTCGTGGTCCAGGCGGTGGTTATCGTCTCGGGATAGCAGCCAACGAGATTGCCGTTGGCGCGGTGATTGCCGCGGTTGACGAATCGGTGGATGCGACAAAATGCCAAGGTAAAGCAGATTGCCAAGGCGGAACCCGTTGTTTGACACACACCTTGTGGCACGACTTAAGTGCCCGTATTAGCGGTTTTCTAAACGACATCACGCTCGGTGAGCTGATGCATGATAACGAAGTGAAGCAAGTAGCAGATCGTCAGGATGCTAAACTGGACGCCTCATTGGCGCCAAGAAACACGTTTAGCTCGAAGGTCAAACAAGATAGCGCCACCATAGGCGTGAACGTTCGCTCCTGATGACCAATGTCGGTGTAATTGGAGAAAAACATGAAATTGCCCATATATTTTGATTATTCAGCCACGTGTCCGGTTGATCCGCGCGTTGCTGAAAAAATGAGTCAGCATCTGACCATGGACGGGGTCTTCGGTAACCCAGCCTCTCGCTCGCACCGTTTTGGTTGGCAAGCAGAAGAAGCCGTTGATACCGCACGCGAAAACATTGCCGACTATTGCAATGCCGATCCGCGTGAGATCGTGTTCACCTCTGGCGCGACGGAATCAGACAACTTAGCCATTAAAGGCATTGCCAATTTCTACTCGAAAAAAGGCAAGCACATCATTACCTGCAAGACCGAGCACAAAGCGGTACTTGATCCATGCCGGCAGCTAGAGCGAGAAGGCTTTGAAGTCACCTACCTCGACCTAGAAGAAAACGGCTTAGTTGATCTGAAAAAGCTAGAAGCGGCGATGCGTGATGACACCATTTTGGTTTCTATCATGCACGTGAATAACGAAATCGGCGTGATTCAAGACGTTTCGGCTATCGGCGAATTATGCCGCGAGCGCAAAATTATGTTCCATGTGGATGCTGCACAATCTGTGGGCAAAGTGCCTTTAGATGTGAAAGAAATGAAAATTGATCTGATTTCTTTCAGCGCGCACAAAGCTTACGGACCAAAAGGCATCGGCGCTTTGTATGTTCGCCGTAAGCCACGGGTGCGTATTGAGGCGCAAATGCACGGTGGTGGTCACGAGCGTGGTATGCGCTCAGGCACCTTACCGACCCACCAAATTGTGGGTATGGGTGAAGCCTTCCGTATCGCTAAAGAAGAGCGTGAAAAAGATTTTGAACATGCACTTGCGTTACGTAATCGCTTTTATGACGGCGTCAAAGATTTAGAAGAAGTTTACGTTAATGGTGATTTGGAGCAGCGCGTTCCACACAACTTGAACGTGAGCTTTGCCTTTGTTGAAGGTGAGTCTTTGTTGATGGCGCTAAAAGATCTGGCGGTATCGTCTGGGTCGGCGTGTACATCAGCAAGCCTTGAGCCTTCTTATGTTCTTCGTGCGCTAGGACGCGACGATGAGCTAGCACACAGCTCACTACGTTTTTCATTTGGTCGTTTTACTACTGAAGAAGAAGTGGATTACGCGATTGAAAAAGTCCGTGAGGCCGTGAACAAGCTGCGAGAAATGTCACCACTTTGGGACATGTACAAAGACGGTATTGATTTAAGTACCGTTGAATGGGCGCACCACTAATACGAAAAACGCGCCAACTGGCAACAGTGAGCAATCATATTGAGGAAACAATTATGGCTTACAGCGAAAAAGTAATTGACCACTACGAAAACCCACGTAACGTTGGCTCGTTTGAAAAAGGCGATCCATCCGTCGGTAACGGCATGGTCGGTGCCCCTGCATGTGGCGACGTCATGAAGCTACAAATCAAGGTGAATGACGAAGGCATCATCGAAGACGCTAAATTTAAAACCTATGGCTGCGGGTCAGCGATCGCATCGAGCTCGTTGGTCACCGAATGGGTAAAAGGCCGTTCGATTGACGATGCCGCTGCAATCAAAAACTCTGAGATTGCGGAAGAGCTTGAGCTGCCACCGGTTAAAGTCCACTGCTCTATCTTAGCGGAAGACGCCATTAAAGCAGCAGTTAGCGACTACAAGAAAAAACACCAGCAGTAAAACGAAGGGGTTGTTGATACTATGGCTATTACCATGACACAAGCGGCATCAGATCGCGTAAGAGCGTTTCTAGACAACCGTGGAAAGGGCATTGGCTTGCGTCTTGGCGTACGGACGTCAGGATGTTCTGGCATGGCCTATGTCATTGAATTTGCTGATGAGCTTCAAGAAGGTGATCAGGTATTCGAATACGATGACGTCAAGGTAATCGTCGATGGCAAGAGCTTGCTCTATCTCGAAGGGACAGAGTTAGATTTTGTCAAAGAAGGCCTAAATGAAGGTTTTCAGTTCAACAACCCTAACGTCAGTAGCGAATGTGGTTGTGGCGAAAGCTTCAACGTGTAATACGTGAGAGCACATGAATCATTTTGAACTCTTCGGGCTACCGTATCAGTTTGAGCTGGACGGTAGCTCGCTTTCTTCAACGTTTCGGGAACTGCAACGCCAGTATCACCCAGATAACGTTGCTAGCCAAGACGATAAAACGCGTCTTCAGGCGGTGCAGAAAGCCTCGCAAATTAACGATGCGTTTCAGACGTTGAAAGATCCCGTTCGACGCGCTGAATATATGCTGACGTTACAAAGCATTGATATAAAAGACGAACAGCAAACGATGCAGGATCCTGAGTTCTTAATGCAGCAAATGACACTGCGTGAAGAACTGGAGTCGATCACTGATAGCCAAGACGATGCTGCGTTATTTGATTTTGGCGCAAAAGCACAAGCGCTTTATGATGCCTTGATCAAAGAGGTTAAGCAGGCACTCGCTGCTTCTCAATGGCAAGAGGCGGCAGTGATTGTGCGCAAGCTTAAGTTTGCAGAGAAGCTTTGCTCCGAAGTGGAGCGCGTCGAAGATCAGCTGATGAGCTGATCGGCACTATTCGCCTGTCAACGCAGTAAAGTTTAAGGATTAGACATGGCACTGTTACAGATTTCAGAGCCCGGTCAAAGTGCCGCGCCGCATGAACACAAGCATGCAGTCGGCATCGATTTGGGTACGACCAACACTTTGGTTGCCACGGTACGAAGCGGTGTCGCAACCACCTTGAACGATGAACACGATCGATCACTGATCCCGTCGGTGGTCCACTATGGTGGTGATGCCATTTCAGTGGGTTATGATGCCCTTCCTCATGTGCAAACGGATAGTGCCAACACCTTGGTATCGGTCAAGCGCATGATGGGACGCTCTTTGGATGACGTCCAGACACGTTATCCGCAACTTCCTTATCGGTTTTCACAAACTGAAAATGGCCTGCCACAAGTCGAGACACGACGTGGTGCCATCAACCCAGTTCAAGGCTCGTCCGATATTTTGCGGGCGGTACGTGAACGTGCAGAAGTCAGCTTGGGTGATGCGCTTGAAGGCGTGGTGATCACTGTTCCAGCTTATTTTGATGATGCGCAGCGAGCAGGCACCAAAGATGCCGCGACACTCGCGGGCCTGAATGTACTCCGTTTACTCAATGAGCCAACCGCAGCGGCCATTGCTTATGGGCTCGACTCGGGCCAAGAGGGCGTGATTGCTGTGTATGATCTCGGGGGCGGGACCTTCGATATATCGATTCTCCGTCTCTCCCAAGGCGTGTTTGAAGTCATGGCCACCGGGGGCGATTCAGCACTAGGTGGGGATGATTTTGACCACCTGCTCGAGCAATGGATCTGTGATCAAGCCGGGTTTGAAACCCTCAGTGGTGATGAGCGCCGTACGGTGCTCCACGCAGCGACACAGGCTAAAATCGCATTGTCTTCCTCCGCCACTACCGACATTGACGTACTCGGTTGGCAGGGTACGCTGACACGTGACACCTTTGATGCCTTGGTCGCCCCTTTGGTTAAAAAGACCTTGATGTCGTGCCGTCGTGCGCTTAAAGACGCCGGCGTCAGTGCCGATGAAATCCTAGAAGTCGTGATGGTCGGCGGGTCAACCCGGGTACCGGCCGTTCGCCATCAAGTCGGCGACTTCTTTGGTCGTGAACCGTTAACCAGTATCGACCCAGATAAAGTGGTCGCGATAGGTGCCGCAACACAAGCGGATATTTTGGTCGGCAATAAGCCCGACTCTGACATGTTGTTGCTGGATGTGATCCCGCTTTCGCTCGGTATTGAAACCATGGGCGGCCTGGTAGAAAAAATCATTCCACGCAATACCACCATTCCTGTGGCGAAAGCCCAAGAGTTCACCACGTTTAAAGACGGTCAAACCGGCATGAAAGTGCACGTGGTACAAGGTGAACGTGAAATGGTGGATGATTGCCGCTCGTTGGCGCGTTTCTCCTTAAAAGGCATTCCACCGATGACCGCGGGGGCAGCCCATGTCCGCGTGACCTACCAAGTGGATGCCGACGGTTTGCTGTCTGTGTCGGCCATGGAAAAGTCGACTGGTGTGGCCTCGTCGATCCAGGTTAAACCGTCTTACGGGCTCAATGATGACGAAATCGCCAACATGATCAAATCATCATTTACCCATGCGGAAGAAGACAAAGATGCCCGCTATTTGGCGGAGCAACGCGTTGAAGCCGATCGGGTGATCGAAGGCCTACTGGTCGCCATGCAACAAGACGGTGACACCTTGCTCGATCATAATGAGCAACAAGCGCTCGTGAACGAAATTGAAACATTGATCGCGCTGCGTAACGGCGATGATGGCGCTGCCATTGAAGCGGGAATCAAAGCACTAGATAAAGCCAGCCAGACCTTTGCGGCACGTCGTATGGACAAATCGATTCGTAATGCGTTGGCCGGTCAATCCATTGATGAGGTGTAATCATGCCTAAGATTATTGTTCTGCCGCACCACGAGTTATGCCCAGAAGGTGCGGAACTGGAAGGGAAAGAAGGGGAGACCGTCCTCGATGTGGCGCTAAAAAATGGCATTGGCATCGAGCACGCGTGTGAAAAGTCTTGCGCGTGTACTACCTGTCACATTGTGGTTCGCGAAGGCTTTGACTCGCTCGACGAAAGTGATGAGCTTGAAGATGACATGCTCGATAAAGCATGGGGACTTGAGCCAGAGTCCCGCTTGGGCTGTCAGGCGAAAATTACCGATGAAGATCTGGTGGTCGAAATTCCACGCTACACCCTAAACCATGCAGCGGAAAATCATTAATCTAATGCTGTAACGGACGGAGAAGCAAAATGAGTTTAAAATGGACGGATTCACTCGATATTGCGATTGAGCTGTGTGACGCTTACCCAGATGTCGATCCTAAAACAGTACGTTTTACCGACTTGCATCAATGGATCACTGAACTGGATGACTTTGACGATGATCCTGAGCGCTCGAATGAACGGATTTTGGAAGCGATCATTATGTGCTGGATGGATGAGCAAGACTGAGGGCTAGCTCTCGTGAGTGATTGATAATACTTGTGTTATTGTCACCGGCTCGGCACAGTATCGACGGCCAAATAGATTTATTACCAAAAGCGGGCCCATCGGTTCGCTTTTTTTTATTCCACTGGGTGCCATGTACTCAACGTACGCTGCCCAGTCAAACACGCTGTACAGTAAAAAACAGCGCGACAGTACAAGGAGTACAAAATGTCAGAAACATTAAAAGTAACCCTGTCGCATCAGCCGGCAGCCGCGCAATGGGGCGATAATGCGCTGGTCTCTTTTGACGCCGATAAAGCGCTTATCCATGCACCGAGCGACACCAATCAACGAGATAAGGTGCAACAAGCCGCGCGTAAACTCGAGGGACAAGGTGTCCCTGCACTGACGCTGACCGGCGAGCATTGGGATCTTGAATTAGTGTGGGCCTTTTACCAAGGGCTTCGCGGTCCTAAAAATAAAGTGGCTTTTGCGCAAGCGGTCTTAAATGACACAGACACCAAGGAGTTCGAACTTCGGCAAACTGTTGGTGACTGGGTGCGCGATATTATCAACCAACCGGCAGAAGAAGTCGGTCCGCATCAGTTGGTGGCCCGCGCAGGGGAATTTGTAAAATCGATGGCACCGGAGCCGGAGCATGTCACTTACAAGATTATTTCAGGCACGGATCTGTTAGAAAAAGGCTGGCACGGCATCTATACCGTTGGACGAGGCTCTGCCCGTAAACCGACCATGTTGCAATTGGACTACAACCCGACCGGCGATCCGGATGCACCGGTTTATGCATGCTTAGTCGGAAAAGGGATCACCTTTGATTCGGGCGGCTATAGCATCAAAGGCTCAGATTTTATGACCACCATGAAAGCCGATATGGGTGGCTCGGCAACCGCGACAGGCGCATTGGCGATGGCAGTGGCGAAGGGCCTAAATAAGCGCGTGAAATTAGTGCTTTGCTGTGCAGAGAACATGATCTCAAGCAGTGCCTACAAGCTAGGTGATATTATCACTTACAAAAACGGCGTGACGGTTGAAGTATTGAATACCGACGCCGAAGGACGCTTGGTGCTCGCGGATGGTTTAATGTATGCCAGTGAGCAAAAGCCTGAACTCTTAATTGATTGCGCCACCCTGACGGGCTCAGCAAAAGCCGCATTGGGTAACGATTATCACGCATTGTTTAGCTTTGATGATAAGCTCGCCCATCGTACCCTTGAGGCGGCACAGCAAGAGGGTGAAGGAATGTGGTCTCTCCCTGTGGCTGAATTCCATCGTAAGTTACTGCCTTCTTCATTTGCTGATATTGCCAACGTATCGACAGGCGCGTACATGCCAGGTGCGAGCACGGCCGCCGCGTTTTTATCGTATTTTGTCGAAGATTACCAAAAAGGCTGGATGCACATCGACTGTTCGGGGACTTATCGTAAAGCCGCCAGTGACAAATGGGCGGTCGGTGCCACCGGGATGGGCGTGAAAACCTTGGCGCGTGTGTTATTGGATGAAGCCAAATAACCTCATCAATGAATCGGTGAGGTGTTAACGAATTTTTTGTGTGAGTTAACGCTTCACCGCATTGGTGATAGGGGCAGACAATAAAGTTTGCTAGGGTAAGCGCGTTGTTGCTCCTAGTGAGCCTGATTTAGACAGTAAAAGGACAAGCGAATGACCATTGAACGCACTTTTTCTATCGTCAAACCTGATGCCGTAGAGCGTAACTTGATTGGTACGCTTTATCAGCGTATCGAAAGTGCTGGCTTACGCATCGTGGCAGCGAAAATGTTACACCTTAGCAAAGAACAGGCTGAGGGGTTTTATGCTGAGCACCAAGGTAAACCTTTCTTTGCGTCCTTAGTCGAGTTTATGACCTCTGGACCGATTATGGTGCAGGTGTTGGAAGGTGAGGGTGCCATTAACCGTTATCGTGAGTTGATGGGCAAAACTAACCCTGAAGAAGCGGCTTGCGGGACATTGCGCGCTGACTACGCGGAAAGTATGCAATATAACTCCGTACATGGCTCGGATAGCCCAGGCTCGGCTGAACGTGAAATTGCGTATTTTTTCACCGCGGATGAGATTCATCCTCGTTGTTAACGCAAAGACGGATATAAAAGGTTTATAAAGAGGCGCGAGCCTCTTTTTTGTTTTGTTCTTCTCCTGCCTCTTACCTGAATAACCACGCTCATAGAGAGTGGAAAGTGTGATCTAAAGCCTGTACAATTTCGCGCCTTAAGCGCGTTCCGAACAGGGATCTTGACTAGATTCAAGGTGTATTCACTCGAGAACGCCAGGCCAATACCCGTGTCTTACCATATAGCTAGTTTTTACGAGGCAACCCCAATGACGACAGAGAAAGTTAATCTGCTTGATTTTGACAGGCAAGGATTGCGTGCCTATTTCGCCGATGAACTCGGTGAAAAAGCCTTCCGCGCTGACCAAGTCATGAAGTGGATGTATCATTTTGGTTGCGATGACTTCGATGAAATGAACAACATCAACAAGAAGTTACGTGAAAAACTCAAGCTTGTCGCCGAGGTTAAAGCCCCTGAGGTGAGTGAAGCGCATTACTCAAAAGATGGCACCATTAAATGGGCGATGCGAGTGGGCGGTCAAGATGTGGAAACCGTGTATATCCCTGAAGATGACCGGGCGACATTGTGTGTTTCCTCTCAGGTTGGTTGTGCGCTCGACTGCAAATT
Source organism: Salinivibrio sp. AR640 (assembly GCF_001995405.1). Taxonomy (NCBI): domain Bacteria; kingdom Pseudomonadati; phylum Pseudomonadota; class Gammaproteobacteria; order Vibrionales; family Vibrionaceae; genus Salinivibrio; species Salinivibrio sp. AR640. Next base: position 48,507 of record NZ_MUFD01000023.1, read on the forward strand.
TTGCTCGACCGGTGCGCAGGGTTTTAACCGTAATTTGCGGGTTTCTGAAATTATTGGCCAGGTTTGGCGTGCCGCAAAAGAAATTGGTATCGAAAAAGAAACCGGACGCCGTCCTATTACCAATGTGGTGATGATGGGGATGGGCGAGCCGTTGCTGAACATGAAAAACCTGCTGCCATCACTCAACTTGATGCTCGATGATAATGCCTATGGCTTGTCGAAGCGTCGTGTCACGGTATCGACTTCCGGTGTGGTGTCTGGCTTGGAGCAGATGATTGGTAAAATTGATGTTGCGCTAGCGATTTCACTGCACGCGCCGAATGATGAACTGCGTAGCCAAATTATGCCGATTAACGATCGCTGGGATATCGACGCTTTCTTAGATGTGGTACATCGTTATATTGAAACCTCGAATGCCAACCGTGGCCGTGTCACGGTTGAATATATTTTGCTCGATCATGTGAATGACTACATGGAGCATGCGCGCCAACTCGCAGAGCTGTTAAAAGATACACCGGCGAAGATTAACCTGATCCCATTTAACCCGTATCCTGGATCGCCATTCAATAAACCAAGTAACTCTCGTATTGATAGGTTTATGAAAACCTTAATGGAATACGATTTTACGGTCACGGTGCGTAAAACGCGCGGCGATGATATTGATGCGGCGTGTGGCCAATTAGCCGGAGACATTGTCGACCGGACAAAACGCGCCGAAAAGCGACTGGGTGCGCAGGAGGTGATCCCTGTTCGACCCGTCTAGCATTATAGGTCTTTATAAGGGAAGAACATGGTAAAAACTGGCTGGGTATGGGTGTTGATTATCACGTTGGCAGGTTGTGCCTCGCCAGTTTCACAGCAAAACGACGCTAAGTTTGATAAGATTCAAGCGGCCGAGGCACGAATTTCGTTGGGGTTAGGTTACTTAAACAGTGATCGCTATCAACAAGCGCAGCAAAACTTGCAGCAAGCACACCAATATGCGCCTAATTACTATCGTACCTCGCTGTCTATGGCGTATTATCAACAACGTGTCGGTGAAACCGACCAAGCGGACCGTTTATATCAAAAAGCGTTATCGCAAGCGTCTAAAAAAGGCGATGTGTATAATAACTACGGTGTGTTTTTGTGCGAACAACAGCGTTTTGCTGAGGCAAAAGAAGCATTTTTGCAAGCCGTCGCACAACCGTATTATCATCGCGTGTCAGACAGTTATGAAAATGCCGCGTTCTGCCAGCTAAAAGCGGGCGAAACCAAGAGCGCGAAGGCCTTGTTGGAAAAAGCGACTGAGCATGACCCGCTGAATGTCCGCGCAGGATTACAACTTGCCAAGTTAGAGATAGAACGAGGGCAAGAGGCAGGTGCCATTACGCGTATCAAACGACTCCATAAACGCGTTGGTGCCCATCCCAGCGGATTATTATTGTTGGTCAAAGCTTATCAGCAACAAGGTAACACGGAGCGAGCTGCCCATGATGCTCAGCGATTGGCGCACCAGTTTCCAGAATCCAAAGAATATCAATTGTACTTAGCGAATGAATACTGAACAGACGGAAGAACACGCGCAAAAAGATACGCAACCTGCGCCCGGGGAAGTATTAAAGCAAGCGCGAGAAAAAATGGGCTGGAGTGTTCGCGATGTGGCTGACCGACTGCGATTGCGCGTCAGTGTCATCGAGGACCTCGAAAGCAATAATCCAGATATGGATCAACTGGCCACGTTTACGCGTGGCTATTTGCGATCCTATGCCAAGTTAATGCAAATCGACGCCGACCAGCTTCTCGGTGACAGCAATATGGAAGCAAGCAGTGCGGCAACGGTCCAGAAGATGCAAAGCTTTTCGCGCAAGACACGACGGCAAAGGAGTGAAAGCCGTTTGATGTGGTTGTCTTGGGTGATCATTGCTATTGCGGTGGGTATTACTGGCGTGTGGTATTGGCAAAATCAACAAGCCATGACATCGTTACCCACGCAGCTGGATAGCGAACAAGCCGATGAGTTAGTGACGACCCCTTCTGACCAAGACAGTGCTGTGATTGCGGCCGAGCCCCAACCGACCACCGATGAACTCGACACTGAGCCTGCTAAAGCTGTCGATGCGCCGCAGCCGGTAGAATCCGCGGCCAAAGCCAGTGACGAGGGGCAATCGAATCCTGTGTCTACCTCTGATGAGGCAACAGCCGCTAAGACACAAATGGAGGCGCAAACGACTGACGCAGCGAGTCGTCAGGAAACAGCACAAGCGCCAGTGACGGATCCGGCAGCAAAAACAACCGCAAGCGCCAACGAAAACCGCCTGGTCATGACCTTTACTGGCGATTGCTGGATTGATGTGCGTGATGCCAATGGCGAACGCTTGGCGACAGGAATAAAAGCTGAAGGTGAGCAAATTACCTTAACTGGCGAAACGCCGTACCAATTGGTACTTGGGGCGCCAAGTGTGGTGAACATTACCTTTAATGGCGACAATATTGATCTTGATGGCTACCCAACCGGGCAAGTGGCTCGGTTGCGCCTTCCGCAGTAATCAGAGAACGTCAATATGCACAACGAAAATCCGATTAAACGTCGTCCGTCCAAACGTATCAATGTGGGCAATGTGCCGATTGGTGATGGTGCGCCCATTGCAGTGCAATCAATGACCAATACGCGCACCACGGATGTTGAGGCGACCGTGGCGCAAATAAAAGCGCTCGAAAATGTGGGTGCAGACATTGTTCGCGTGTCGGTCCCCACTATGGATGCCGCTGAAGCCTTCAAAACAATTAAAGCGCAAACGTCGATCCCGCTAGTGGCAGATATTCATTTTGACTATCGTATCGCGCTTAAAGTCGCTGAATACGGTGTCGATTGTTTGCGGATCAACCCTGGGAATATCGGTAAAGAAGAGCGCATCCGTGCGGTGGTCGATGCTGCTCGCGATAAAAATATCCCGATTCGAATTGGTGTTAACGGTGGCTCGCTAGAACGTGATCTCCAGGAAAAATACGGTGAGCCAACGCCAGACGCGCTGGTAGAATCCGCGATGCGTCATGTTGATATTCTCGATCGACTCAACTTCGACCAATTTAAAGTCAGTGTGAAAGCATCAGACGTTTTTTTAGCGGTGGAATCCTACCGCAAATTAGCACAACAGATTGAGCAACCTCTTCACCTCGGGATCACCGAAGCAGGTGGTGCGCGCGCAGGGGCGGTAAAATCATCGGTTGGGCTAGGCATGTTACTCGCTGAAGGTATTGGCGATACGTTGCGTGTGTCGTTAGCGGCCGATCCTGTTGAAGAAATTAAAGTTGGGTTTGATATTCTTAAATCCCTCCGAATTCGCTCACGCGGGGTGAATTTTATCGCCTGCCCAAGCTGCTCTCGTCAGGAATTTGACGTCATCGGCACCGTGAATGCGCTTGAACAGCGCGTAGAAGATATTCTGACGCCAATGGACGTTTCAATCATTGGTTGCGTTGTCAATGGCCCAGGCGAAGCCGAAGCGTCACATCTTGGCCTTGCTGGTGGCAACAAGCGCAGTGCTTATTATCTCGACGGCAAACGTCAAAAAGAGCGCTTTACCAATGACAACTTGGTGGATGAGTTAGAAGCAAAAATCCGCGCCAAAGCGGCGATGATGGATGATCGCAACCGCATCAAGGTGTCTCAAATCGATCAAGAAGGCTAAGCCATCAGGCTGCCTTTTCCCCTTTTATATATGATATCGGTAACGGAAGTTAACGTGGCTAAAACAATTCAAGCAATCCGAGGCATGAATGACTGCCTCCCTTCTCAATCTCCTTTGTGGCAGAAGCTCGAAAATACGATTAAACAGGTCGTCAGTGCCTATGGCTACAGTGAAGTACGTATGCCTATCGTCGAAGCAACACATCTGTTTAGCCGTGCGATTGGTGAAGTGACCGACGTTGTCGAAAAAGAAATGTACACCTTTGATGATCGAAACGGTGACAGCCTAACTCTACGACCTGAAGGCACGGCGGGTTGTGTCCGCGCAGGGATCGAAAACGGCTTGCTCTATAACCAGGAACACCGTTTGTGGTATACCGGGCCAATGTTCCGTCATGAGCGTCCACAAAAAGGCCGCTATCGTCAATTTCATCAATTTGGAGTGGAAGTGTTTGGCTTGAATGGCCCTGACGTTGATGCCGAATTGATCATGATGACGGCCCGGATGTGGCGTGAGCTGGGAATTGCTGAACACGTACGTTTAGAACTTAACTCCATTGGTTCGCCGCAAGCGCGTGCAGATTATCGCCAAGCTCTGGTCGATTTTCTGATGCAGCACGAATCGGTGTTGGATGAGGACAGTAAACGTCGCATGCAGACCAATCCGCTACGTGTATTAGATACCAAAAACGCGGATATTCAGGCGATTCTTGTTGACGCGCCAAAGCTCAGTGATTATCTGGATGACGAGTCAAAACAACATTTTGCTGGATTGTGTGAACTCTTGGACGCGGCAGGTATCGAATACCAAGTGAATCACCGTCTAGTACGTGGACTTGATTATTACAACCGCACGGTCTTTGAGTGGATTACCGATAGCTTAGGCGCGCAGGGCACGGTGTGTGGCGGCGGCCGCTACGATGGTTTGGTCGAACAACTCGGTGGTAAGGCAACACCGGCGGTCGGGTTTGCAATGGGCCTTGAGCGCTTAGTCTTGATGCTCGAAAACCTGAGCCAAGATGATATCCGCCCAGTGGTGGATGTATACATGGTGACGGCAGGCGAGGGCGCCTTAGCCGCTGGGATGAAACTAGCCGAAAACCTGCGTGAGCAAGTGCCGGGGTTACGCGTTATGTCGCACTTTGGTGGTGGCAGTTTTAAAAAGCAATTTAAACGTGCAGATAAAGTCGGCGCATCCGTCGCATTGGTTTTGGGCGAAGACGAAGTCGCTAATCAAACGGTAGCGCTAAAAGATTTAAAAGGCGGCGAGCAACAAACTCTGAAGCAGGATCAGATCGCTGCGACATTAAAAGCATTGATTTAGAGAGGACAGATCGTGGACGTCTACACCACAGAAGAGCAGCAAGTTGAAGCCATTAAAAAGTGGTGGCGAGATAACGGGAAAGCGGTTGTAATCGGCGCCGTTGTCGGCTTAGGTGCCTTGTACGGCTGGCGTTATTTCCAGTCGCAACAGGTCGAAAGTAAGGAACAAGCCTCTCAACAATACGAACAAACTTTGAACAGCATCGAGCGCGGTGATGGCACGGCACTGAGCCAGCTCGAGGGGCATGAAGGTTATCAAGCGCTGGCGGCACTTAACCTGGCAAAGAAACAGGTTGAACAGGGAGAGCTAGACAGTGCACGTAAACAGCTGCAAACGGCCCAGCAAGCGGTAAATGATGATGCGCTCTATGGGTTAGTAACCACGCGTTTAGCGCGTGTGAACGCGGAGCTGGGTCACTATGACGCGGCACTGAGTGAACTGGATAAAGTGACCGCTTCAAGTTGGACAGCCAAAGTACAGGAAATTCGCGGTGATATTTTGCTTCGCCAAGGGGACAGTGAGGCCGCTCGTGATGCCTATACCGCCTCGCTTGAGGCAGGAGCGAGTCCAACCGTCACGATGAAGCTTGATAACCTCAGTCAATAAGGGCGTGGTATGAAAAAAGGATTATGGCGCATAGCCGCTGTGGCCACGACTTTGGCGATACTGACCGGTTGTGCGGGTGAAGAAGATGTTGTGCAAATGGCACCATTACCCACGGTAACGGATAAAATTGCATCATCACAGATTTGGCAAGCCCAAGTCGGTGATGGTGTCGGGCAATATTATTCGGCCCTTCAACCGACGGTCGCGTACGACAAGGTATTCGCCGCTGACCGCCAGGGAGCAGTGGCTGCGTTTGATCTTGAAAGCGGCGAGCGTATTTGGCAGCAGTCGGTGCAAACTGAGACGCCAGCGTTGTTATCTGGTGGGCTGAGTGCGTCCTACGGTAAGGTGTATGTTGGCGGAGAAACCGGCGAACTGTATGCCTTGGATGCTGAAACAGGCGAGCGCCTTTGGCAGCAAAATGTGAACGGTGAAATCCTGGCCAAGCCTTTGGTCGACGATGGTATGGTGATCGTTAATACCAGCCGCGGTGAGTTGGTTGCGCTTGATGCGGAATCCGGTGAACCTCAGTGGAGTAACGCCAATGATGTCCCTAATCTAAGTTTGCGCGGCGAGAGTGCCCCCGTTACCGTCTCAGGCGGTGTATTCTGGGGGATGGCGAATGGTCGTCTTGGCGCCGCGATGATCGAAACAGGTCGCTCTATTTGGCAAATTCCGATTTCGACACCCAAAGGGGCGACCGAAATTGATCGTCTTGTAGATGTGGATGCGACCCCTGTGATTGATGGCGACCGTTTGTATGCCGTGGGCTATAATGGGCAGTTAGTGTCGATTGATTTACGCTCGGGAAAAGCAGCATGGAAGCGTGATTTTTCATCGGCCAACGATTTTATTGCGGCGGGTAATAGCCTTTATTTAATTGATGATAAAGACAATATTGTCGCATTAGATGCACGTAATGGTTTAGAGAAATGGCGCAACAGTGAGTTAGCGTATCGCATATTAACTGCGCCAGCGGTAAGTGATGGCTATCTTGTGGTTGGAGATAGCCAAGGGTACTTGCATTGGCTCGATCCAGAAACCGGGGATTTTGTTGCCCAGCAATCGCTTGAAGGCGAGGGTATTGCGGTGGCGCCCGTGCAAACCGATAATGGCTATATCGTGATAACACGCGATGGCCAATTGAGAAAGCTGGCTATCGACTAGTATCAGCCACCCAGTTTTATATTTAGGCTCCTGGCTGTATAGACAGTTGGGAGCCTTGTTTATTGATAAGAGAATGAAAATTAAGAGGTCTACATGATTCCTGTTATAGCCCTAGTAGGGCGCCCGAATGTGGGAAAATCGACGCTCTTTAACCGTCTTACCCGCACGCGCGATGCATTAGTAGCGGATTTTCCGGGACTGACCAGGGATCGAAAATACGGCAAGGCATTGCTGGATGAGCACGAATTTATCGTGATCGACACCGGCGGGATTGATGGTACAGAAGAGGGTGTAGAAACCAAAATGGCCGAACAATCGCTTGCTGCGATTGAAGAAGCCGACGTGGTGCTATTTATGGTGGACGGGCGTGCAGGATTAACACCTGCTGATCGGGATATTGCTCAACATATCCGTGTCCGCGAAAAAACCAGCTTTTTGGTCGTCAACAAAGTAGACGGTATTGACCCAGATACCGCAACCGCAGACTTTTGGCAATTAGGCATGGACAACATGTATCAAATTGCTGCCGCACACGGTCGTGGGGTCAGCGGATTGATTAATCGTGCTCTGACGCCCTTTGCCGAACAAGCGCTACAGCAAGCGCAGGAAGAGACAGGTCTGGTTGACCTGACCGATGAGCAAGATGACATCGATGATCAAGACAACCCGACCGCGAACACAGAAGAGCAGGCAGAAAATGAGTACGCCTACCTTCAATCACTGCCGATTAAAATTGGTATTATAGGTCGCCCCAATGTGGGTAAATCGACCTTGACCAATCGCATGCTCGGTGAAGAACGCGTCGTCGTTTACGATATGCCGGGGACCACACGAGACTCCATTTATATCCCGATGGAGCGCGATGGACGCGAGTACGTGATGATTGATACGGCCGGTATACGTCGTCGTAAACATGTCAGTGAAAAAGTTGAAAAGTTTTCTGTTATTCAAACACTTAAGGCTATCGAAGACGCGAACGTCGTGCTGCTAGTGATTGATGCTCGAGAAAATATATCTGATCAAGACTTGAGCTTGTTAGGGTTTGCCTTGAATGCGGGCCGTTCGATCGTGTTGGCGGTCAACAAGTGGGATGGCTTAGATAGCGAGATTAAAACGCGGGTGAAATCCGAGCTGGATCGTCGCCTTGGTTTTGTCGACTTTGCACGCGTTCACTTTATTTCTGCGTTGCATGGTACCGGTGTCGGTCACTTGTTTGAGTCCATTCAAGAAGCCTATCAGTCGGCGACCAAACGTGTCGGCACCGCGATGCTAACCCGTATTTTGAAAATGGCGCAAGATGACCATCAGCCTCCAATGATACGTGGCCGCCGAGTGAAGCTAAAATATGCACACGCCGGTGGATATAACCCACCCATTGTGGTCGTCCATGGTAACTTGGTGAGTGAGTTGCCAGACTCCTATAAGCGCTATCTGATGAATTATTATCGTCGAACCTTAGACATTATGGGCACACCGATAAAGATTCAGTTCCAGAACAGTGAAAACCCGTATGAGGGTAAAAAAGAAAAGCTGACGTTATCTCAGTCACGTCAACGCAAACGCTTGATGGACATGGTTAAAAACCGCAATAAGAAGTAAACGAAAGCCCAGCCTTGATGCTGGGCTTTTTTGATCCCGCCTACTTTTAACGATCCAAACCTGGATCTTGAATTTATCATTGGTGATCATAATCACATTAAAGCCACGTCGTCTGTGATGTCGTGGATCTTAGCTTATCGCGTGACTGCGCAGGTTTTGAGCGGCGATAATTGCATCACCCCTTCACGCTACTCTCATTTCATTTATGCTGGATCTTTAATTTACAACGCTAGTCTTTAGTTTTTTATATCGATAAAAATCCAAATGCAGAACATGTAACTTATGCTTTCGGGAAGTGTATTGATAAATATTCTTTTCAGGGTAGGAAGCTGATCAAGGGGAATTAACCCCAAGATCGCTCGATCGCTTACTGATCGGTTAGATGTGTATTGTACAGAGTTTAATCAGCCGACTGACTTGGATGACGCTGTTGTACCACGCTGGTGATCTCGCCGTTACTGAGCTGGGTGCGCAGGATATCGCCTTCATGCAGTTGATTGATGTTATTAATAATTCGCCCATCACTGTCACGGCTAATCGAATAGCCACGAGAGAGCGTCGCTAATGGACTGACGGCATCCAAGGTCGCCACCAAGGTCAAAAGTCGCTGCTGCGCGTGTGACAATTGTGAGTTCATCGCGTGGACGAGACGTTGATGGTATTGCGCCAATTGAGCCTGATGTTGATGAATACGATGCTCAGGCGTCACGCGTTGTAACCGGCTATCCAGGGCATTAAGCTGGTGGTTATATCGTGAAAGCTGTTTCGTCAGTCCTTGGTGAATGCGCCTTTGCAGCTCATCAATATGCTGACTTTGCTGTTGCAGACGACGACGGGGGTGTTGGTGAGACAAACGGTGTTCGTGTTGCGTCAGTGCCCGTTGCTGGCGATAAAGTAGCGTGCCGATCGCGTTTTTAAGCGCTTGCTCGCGCTGCTGATATTGCTGCAAGCGATAACTAAGATCACGGCTAACAAGCTCTGCGGCAGCTGATGGGGTGGGGGCGCGAACATCGGCAACAAAGTCAGCAATGGTCACATCCACTTCATGGCCTACGGCACTGACGATGGGGATCTGACTCGCGGCGATAGTACGGGCGACGATTTCTTCATTAAAGCACCATAAATCCTCGAGTGACCCACCGCCACGACCAACAATCAGTACGTCACACTCATGACGGCTATTGGCGCGCCCGATCGCTTGCGCTATCGATACTGCCGCATCTTGCCCTTGCACCAGGGTCGGATAAATCACCACCGGCAGGCTAGGGTCCCGTCTTTTAAGTACATTCAGAATATCATGCAAGGCAGCGCCGGTTTTAGAGGTGATTATGCCAACGCGCTTCGGTTGGTCGGGCAAAGCTTGCTTAGCGGTTTGTGCGAATAACCCTTCTGCGGCTAACGCTTGTTTACGTTGCTCAAACGCCTGCTGCAGTCGTCCATCGCCTTCGGGCTGCATGCTTTCTAAGATTAGCTGATAGTCGCCGCGAGGCTCGTACATAGACACGCGTGCACGTACCAATACCTGATCGCCGTTTTTAGGTTTGAACATCACGCGGCGATTGTTACCACGGAACATCGCACATTTGACTTGGCTTTGGTTATCTTTCAACGATAAATACCAGTGACCAGATGTTGCGGCGGTAAAATTAGAGATTTCCCCCGTGAGCCAGACGATACCGATGTTTTTTTCCAAGCAAAGACGTACTTCGGCATTTAAGCGAGAGACGGAAAGAATATTTCGGTTGTTAGCGGTCACGATCTCGGTCCCTTTCAATAAGCTTGTCAGCATACTACCTGTCGCATTCCGGTATGCCAAATAGACCTAGAGCAATCGGTTGCGAAAAAGTCTCGCGGATATATGTTGATAAATCAACCGACTAAATCTGAGTTGCCCAACAAACAGACATTCTTAGTAAAAATCGATAGCCAAACGTTTGCGCTGCACGTATAATTCTGCGGCAATATTTTGTTCCCCTTCACAACTTTTAGTGTGAGATATTGCAATGCTGAGAATCGCAAAAGAAGCGTTAACCTTTGACGATGTACTCCTCGTCCCTGCCCACTCAAATGTACTCCCTAACCATGCGGATCTGCGGACCCAATTGACCCGTTCAATTAGCCTGAACATCCCTGTGCTCTCTGCAGCAATGGATACAGTGACCGAAGCCCGTTTGGCCATCGCATTGGCACAAGAAGGCGGCCTTGGCTTTATCCATAAAAATATGACCATCGAGCAGCAAGCCGAGCAAGTGCGCTTGGTGAAAATCTATGAAGCGGGCATGGTGTCTAACCCGGTTACGGTGACGCCTGAGATGACCATTGCCGATGTCAAAGCCTTGACCGAACGCAATGGCTTTGCCGGTTATCCAGTGGTGAATAAACAAAAAGAGCTAGTTGGCATTATTACAGGACGCGACGTACGTTTTGTCTCAGATCTTAGCAAACGTGTTGAAGATGTGATGACCCCTCAGTCTCGTCTCGCCACCGTGCGTGAGGGCGCTGAGCGTGAGCAAGTGCAACAGTTGATGCAGCAGCATCGTGTCGAAAAAATTCTGGTCGTCAACCAAGACCATCACCTCAGCGGCATGATCACCGCCAAAGATTTCCAGAAAGCGGAAAGCAAGCCTAACGCCTGTAAAGACGAACAAGGTCGTTTGCGTGTCGGTGGTGCCGTCGGCGCAGGGGCGGGCAATGAAGAGCGTATCGCGGCCTTGGTGGAAGCGGGAATCGATGTGTTACTTATTGACTCATCACACGGCCACTCTGAGGGCGTCCTACAACGTATTCGTGATGCCAGAGCCTCGTACCCGCACTTACAAATTGTGGGCGGTAACGTTGCCACTGCCGAGGGCGCACGTGCCTTGATTGACGCGGGTGTGGATGCCGTAAAAGTCGGTATTGGCCCAGGCTCTATTTGTACCACGCGTATCGTCACTGGCGTGGGTGTGCCGCAAATTACCGCGATCAGTGATGCCGCTGCCGTCGCGCAAGAGTATGGTATTCCGGTAATTGCCGATGGCGGTATTCGTTTCTCGGGTGACTTGTGTAAAGCCATTGCTGCCGGCGCATCCTGTGTGATGGTGGGCTCAATGCTCGCCGGTACCGAAGAGTCTCCGGGTGAAGTCGAGCTTTACCAAGGCCGCGCGTACAAATCTTATCGCGGTATGGGCTCAGTGGGCGCCATGTCAAAAGGCTCATCTGACCGTTACTTCCAAAGCGATAACGCCGCCGATAAGTTGGTGCCTGAAGGCATAGAAGGGCGCGTTGATTACAAAGGCATGATGAAAGAGATCATCCACCAACAAATGGGCGGGTTGCGTTCAAGCATGGGCTTAACGGGCTCTGCCACCATAGAAGAGATGCGCACTAACGCGCAGTTTGTTCGCGTGACCGGCGCGGGCATGAAAGAATCACACGCGCATGATGTCACCATTACTAAAGAAGCGCCGAACTATCGCCTCGGCTAAAGACATCACTACCGCGATGCATTTGAGAGGGGAGCACAGCTCCCCTTTGTTCCACTTAATTGAGAAAGCCAGATAATGACCCAGAACATTCATGCTCAACGTATTTTGATCCTTGATTTTGGCTCCCAGTACACCCAGTTGATTGCGCGCCGTGTCCGTGAAATTGGTGTGTATTGTGAGCTTTGGAGCTGGGATGTCGATGAGCAAGACATTCGTGACTTTGCTCCCAACGGCATCATCCTATCCGGTGGCCCAGAGAGCGTGGCAGAAGCCAACTCGCCACGTGCACCGCAATATGTCTTTGACGCAGGCGTGCCTGTGTTGGGCGTATGCTATGGCATGCAGACCATGGCTGAGCAGCTTGGTGGTAAGGTTGCGGGCTCTGAGCATCGCGAGTTTGGCTACGCGCAAGTAAAACGCGTTGGCCAGAGCGCACTGTTTGATGGCATTGAAGATGCTATTGCCGATGATGGTCACCCACTTTTAGATGTGTGGATGAGCCACGGCGATAAAGTGGTCGCGATTCCGGAAGATTTTGTCAAAATCGCTGAAACAGATACCTGTCCGTTTGCAGCAATGGCCAACGAAGATAAACGTTTTTATGGTGTTCAGTTTCACCCAGAAGTGACGCACACGCGCCAAGGCAAACGGATGCTTGAGCAGTTTGTGATGCAAATCTGCCAGTGCGAGCGTTTGTGGACACCGGCAACCATTATTGACGATGCGATTGAGCGTATTCGTGAGCAAGTGGGGGATGACGAGGTGATCCTTGGCTTGTCTGGCGGCGTCGATTCTTCTGTAGTGGCTATGCTGGTTCACCGTGCGATTGGCGATAAGCTCACGTGTGTGTTCGTTGATAACGGCCTGCTGCGCCTTAACGAAGGTGAGCAAGTGCTGGAAATGTTCGGTGATCACTTTGGGTTGAACATTATTCATGTCAATGCGGAAGACCGCTTCCTTAATGCCTTGAAAGGTGAAGCCGATCCCGAAGCGAAGCGTAAAATCATTGGCCGGGTGTTTGTCGAAGTGTTCGACGAGCAAGCGAGTAAAATGGACAATGCTAAATGGCTGGCGCAAGGCACCATCTACCCAGACGTGATCGAATCGGCGGCTTCGAAAACCGGTAAAGCGCATGTGATCAAATCACACCACAACGTCGGTGGCTTACCGGAAGAGATGGAAATGGGTCTGGTTGAGCCACTCAAAGAGCTGTTCAAAGACGAAGTCCGTAAAATCGGTCTTGAGCTGGGCTTGCCATATCACATGCTGTTCCGCCACCCCTTCCCAGGGCCAGGCTTAGGTGTGCGCGTGCTGGGCGAAATCCAAAAAGAATACTGCGATCTGCTTCGTCGCGCCGATGCGATCTTTATCGAAGAGCTGCGCAATGCTGACCTCTACGAGAAAGTCTCGCAAGCCTTCGCGGTGTTCCTGCCGGTTCGCTCGGTAGGTGTGATGGGCGATGGCCGTAAATACGATTGGATCATTGCGTTGCGTGCCGTCGAAACCATCGACTTTATGACCGCGCACTGGGCACACCTGCCATACGATTTCCTCGGCAAAGTGTCGAACCGCATCATCAACGAAGTCGACGGCATCTCCCGCGTGGTTTACGACGTCTCCGGCAAACCGCCTGCGACGATTGAGTGGGAGTAAGACTCGCTAGATAGCGAATTAAGCTTTGCCAACTAACAACAATGCCAGTCAGTTTTCTGACTGGCATTTTTTATGGTCATGTTATTCATCAATTTTGTCGTTATTGCTGCAGAACACTGAAAACAGCCTGAAGATGAAAGCCATTGTCGACAAAATGGCGATATTCCAAAACAGGTTGGCCGGGCGTGCTTACAAGGACATGACGAGGCCGGTCGATCAAATCGACAAAATGAGACGCTGGCCGTTTGGCCGACGCAAGTAGTTAGAAAGCACACGGGCCGGTGATGGTGCACCGGCTCTTATTTTCACATACATCAAACCGATTATGGTGAAGCTGTAACTCGTTTTTGGACAGAACCTTGTTACAAGCTTCAAGCGATCTCTGATCCTTCGGATAACTTTTAGTAGCCTAAAATGCAAAACGGCGCCGTTTGCTCTGGTACTATCCGTGATAGAAAATGAACAGAACGTTCACCCTCGAACTTTGGTGTCAGGTTCATTTTATGCAGCAACTTTTGCTGAGCATGCAAAACGCTATTTACCCTTGAAGTACATCTGTCCCATTGCGTAGTCCATTAGTACTTCATCGTACTGTACCGCTTGAAGTGTAACCTGCACTTTCTCAACCAGGCATTGTATAATAGATAAAAATCAATGTGTTGATGAATGAGGTTACTTAGTCATGATGTCAGCGATAACGTGGTTGTTCTTGAATTTTTGCAAGTTTCGATACTTTAAAAAATAGAAGCGCGACAACTGAGTCTCTGCTTCTATGTTAAGGTTTCTGAGAAGCTTAAAAGCTTTATTAACACGTTTTATAGTGAGATGTAATGCTTATTAAGGGCATGAATATTCAGTAAAAGATTAAAGTGTAAGGATAGATTAAGCATGGAATCCGTATCAATTTATGTAGCAAAAACGCTTATTGCCCAGTTCATCTCTCAAGAAGGCTATGGCTGTATAAAGAAGGCATTATTTCCGACAAAAAATTATATTGATCAGCTATATCAAATAATAGAAGAGACAGCAATTGAGTTTGAGAGAATCTACCCAGTAGAAACTAACAAGGTTCCATTTTATCAATCTGGACTTGATCCGTTTTACTGGACACGCATCGACGACCTGAGGAGGTCAGTATGCCAGCCTATAAAACGGGTAAAAAGACAGCGCAATATTCACTAGACTTCAAACTAAAAGCGGTTGAATGGAGCTATGAGACGCATCGAACAGTGAAGTCGGTTGCAGAGGCGCTTGATATCCATCCATTCATGCTATCGAAAT
>NZ_MUFD01000024.1:0-61207 GCF_001995405.1 Salinivibrio sp. AR640
TATCACTGTTAAACCTCCTATTTATCGAGTAATCGATTACTAAATATTTTATTACATAGCGAATACTACTCTTTTTTCATCTTTATTTAGCCGTTTATTCGACCTGAACAAAAGCTGAATGGTCATTGACTCGAATGAACATATATAAAATAGAGCAAAAATCCTAATTGATTGTTAACTCAATAATAACACTATTGTCATGGCACTGACGCATTGCTAGCATAAATCCACATTCGCACCTCAGTCACCACCACATTTCTTGTGGCGCTAATAATGTTGTGAATGCCAAGGAATAGGCTGTCGCCCGGTATTGAAAAGTATGGACAGATACCGTCACCAGAAAGTAATAGCCAAAAAAT
The DNA here is from genome assembly GCF_001995405.1 of Salinivibrio sp. AR640. Lineage (NCBI taxonomy): Bacteria > Pseudomonadati > Pseudomonadota > Gammaproteobacteria > Vibrionales > Vibrionaceae > Salinivibrio > Salinivibrio sp. AR640. The sequence continues at coordinate 360 of NZ_MUFD01000024.1, forward strand.
TAGCGCCTACTTTTTGGTGAATAATGATAAAGCGGCAGTGCTCGGGAACATATTAAAGAAGGGATACTTTAAAGTGAGCAATACAATCCAAAAAACAGCGCTCGCCGCTGCCATCGCTCTTGCCAGCACAACAAGCTTTGCCGGTGAATTAGGTTCACTGACCAGTGAAGTCAAAGTCAACGACTATGAAAAAGGCCTGACAAAAACAGAAGTCACGATAGGTAAGGGTTCTTACAAATTAAGCGATGATGTCAGCTTTCTTTTTGATGTCGATAAAGACTTTATTGATAGTGAGGGAGCGGCGAGAAAAGAAGGGTGGGACACCCAGTTTGGTTTGGCCCAAGGCATAGGAACTATAGGGGATTTTAATACAACCATGTATTATTTATTCCGCTATGATACCTCATGGAAAGCTAGCGATGAGTCCGATAGTTCGGATACAAAGCAGTACATCATTGCCCCATACTTGAGTAAAGACATCTCCCTTGGTGGCAAAGATTTCTCCTTTGGTATCGAGCTGTGGGCACAATTGGGTAACGACAATGATGAGAGCCTAAAAAATATTAGTGGTGTGGAAACTAACTTCTATCTGTCAGGTGCTCTATCTGAAAACTGGAATCTAGAACTGGCTTGGTATAACTTCGATTACTATGATACGGATGAAGAAGAATATGATTACCAAATTGGTACTGAGAACTATTTAACCTATTCACTCCCGCTCGTCTCAGGTTTCTCATTTAATATTGAGAATTATGTAGAGGCTTACCACACACCAGATTCAGACACCACAATAGCCTATGCACATATCCAGCCTGAATTTGAGTTTAAAAAAGAAGTTAACGAAAACTTCTCTTGGCACGCAGGTGTTTCTTACGAAGCATTTAACTGGGAATTCAAAGATGCTAAAGGAAATAAAGATGATAAAGACATCTTTGACAATAACGAGTTCCAAGCATACCTAGGCTTTACTATTCAATAATCGCACCACACTGCAGGCAAATTCACTGCCTTTTGCCTGCAGTGTTTAAACGGTAACAAGATTAACTCACACGCTTTTGCCATTTATCGATAACCGTGGCGCCAATCAGGTCACCTTGCACGTTGACTGCGGTACGGAACGTATCAAGCGGGCGCTCAATGATCAGCAAGATAGCGATGGCTTCAAGCGGGATCCCCGCTGCCAGCAGCACCAACTGCATCCCAGACATCGAGCCCGATGGCATCCCTGGCGCGCCCACCGACGACACCATCGCCATAATGAAGATCATCACAATACCGGTCGTAGACAAATCAATCCCGAACAATTGCGCAAGGAACACGGCAGCAATCCCTTCAAACAGCGCGGTGCCATCCATGTTCATCACCGCCCCCAAAGGCAATACCATGCTCGCCGTGGATGGGGTGATCTTGAGCTCTTCCTTGGCTGCCTGCATAGATACCGGCAGTGTCGCAGCACTGGATGAAGTGGCAAACGCCATCGCCAGAGGCGCAGAGATCGCACGAAATAAAGCGATAAAACCAACGCCTCCCGCGACACGTGCGATCAGCGGCAATACAATGACGCCATGTACCATCGTCAGAGCAAACACTAAAGCCGCGAAGCTAAACAGCTGACCAAATAAGTCATTGTCGCCTTGATGCGAAAACTGAAAGACAATCGCAAAAACGGCGAAAGGCGCCAGTTTGATGATTCCGGCCACCAGCGTGTTAATACCTTGGTTTAAACCACGAATGGTATCAAATAGCGGATGTTTTTCCGGCAAAGCCACAATCAGTGAAATACCAAACAAAATGGTGAAAACGACAATCGCAAGTAGATTACCACTGCTTAGCGCCTCAACGGGATTCACTAACGCCATGTTAAAAAGCTTGGTGGCAATCGCGCCAGCTCCTGCCGCATCTTGATTGATAAAGCTGATGCTCTCATCCACCGGTGGCGCACTGTTAAGCGTTTGCCACTCTGGCATCAGTAACGCTGCGCCAAGTCCCAGAATAATCGCTATGGTGGTGGTAAAACCGTAGAACAAAAGGGTGGCACCACCGAGACGTTTTAAGCGGACAACGTTGCCAATATTACTGACCCCTTCCAGCAGCGAGAGCAACACCATCACGCCGACGACGGCTTTCAGTAAACCGATATAACTGACTTTGGCCAACATGAGCAATGGATACCAAGTGGTCTGCTCCGCATTTTCTATGGGACCCAATACAGTCCCCACCAGCCAAGCCAGTGCTGCTGCCAATGCAATTTGCAATGGTAAAGAATGTTTAACTTTTTTCCACATCGTCTTTTCCCTCGCTGCAGACGGAGCTACATGCTGATGTTTTGTCTAGTTTGTTGGGGTTTAATGGCGGCAAATCATAGCAAGATGAGGCGGTTAGCTCATGTAAAAGTTATGAACATTCTGGAATATCTAGTAACAAAATCGTTGGTTGGATGCGATTAAAAGCCCGCCAGTGATTGGCGGGCTAGCAGTACACGAATTACTGAGGCTGTTGATTTTGAGGATTGAGTTCAAGGTTGACCGGCGTCTCGAGTGATTGATTGAGTGCTTTTTCCAGCGCCGATACATTCACACCTGGGCTGGCTTCGAGCAACGCGACACCATCCATATAACTCACCAGATCCAGACCATATTGGTCAGCGAGTTGATCCGCTCGTGCTTGACTCGCTTTCACCAAAATAGAACCAGTGACTGTTAATGGTGTGCTCTGAGCAGACAAGGCAACCTTGTCACCGACCATCACCCCCATTTGCTCGCCATTCATATTGCGAGCATTATCGGCCGTATCGACCACAACATAGCGGTCACCATTTAATTCAACCGTAGCGGCATGGACACTCATTGTCAGCCCCATCGCTGCGATTACTGCAATTAACTTTTTCATACTTTTCTCCTATTAACCGCGGTGACCAATAACACGCAGTGACCATTGCATTAGTTTGCCATCAGCGCTGTTATTGGGTAGGGATTTCACTTCCCCTCCCAAGCTGTATTGACGTGTTTCACCATCGGTGTCAGTAACATGTAACGTCCATTGACCCGCTGAACTTTCGCTATTGAATTTATGGCTGAGCATTAAGTGATCGGTAAAACCCTCTGGATAAGTGCTATCCAGCGCATTCGATAACATGCTGTTACGCGGCGACATAAGCACGCTGCGTGTGCCAGATGGCGATTCGAGCTCGATCAACAAATCGGACATACGGCTATGATCAATTGAGCTACGTACTTGCACCGCCTCAATAGTGAGATCATCTGTCACTCGCACGCTATCGGCGGTGGCGGCTACTCCTGCGTCAGCAATCGGTAGCCCTGTGTCACCATTTTGGTTGTGATAAGACCAAGTCCAATCCGTAAACACTTGCTCAGGCAAAGGTTGATACGTCTTTGCCGCCTCAAGCGCCGCATTGACATCAATTAAGCCAAACCCATAGGTTGGGCTATACCAACGATCTGCCGCGTTTTGTTGCCAACCTTCTAGTCCCGTGACAGTGCGAGTCTGCCCTTGTGCCGTTTGGTAGCTTAAGCGTACATCATCACTATTCGTATCCACACGTGTAGCCGTCGTCGCTAACAAATGGCGAATATCACGCTGGGAAAGGTTCGGATAGGCCGACATTAGTAGCGCGAACGCACCCGAGGTGTTTGGTGCAGCCGATGATGTGCCATTCATGACGCTATTAAAGTCACACGTGTTGTCTATTTCCGTGCCACCGTGTAGGTCATGCGAATCATAAGGAATACGATCATTGCGGTTATAGCCCATGGTACAACCGGTCAAATCTGTGGTGATATGTGCGGGTTTATTGGTGCCGTATTCGCCTCCTGGAGCCGTCAAGAATACGTTGCTACCGACAGAAGAATACGACGATCGTTTGCCATCTGCATTCAAGGCACTGACCGTCACATTCCAATAATTTGCGTTGCTGGATGACTGGTTACTGTTTTGCCATGGCAATCCATTATTATTACCCACAGGACCAAATCGCTCTCGGTTAAACGAGGTGCGACTGAAGCCATTTCCCGCTGACTTAACAAATACTGCGCCACGCCCACCAAAAGCTTCCGTGGTCATTGTCTTGTATTGGGCATTTTGGCGACCATCATAGCTCATAGGATCATCACTATAAGGATAGCTGCGCACCCCTGAGCCACCATAGCTTTGATTGAAGACTCGGACATCATCTGAATAACCTTCACGCCCGTGACTGATCTCCCATGCTTTTTGGCTCTGATATGCCAGGTAATTATAGCCTTGTAGATTGGCAAGCGGTGCAACACCCATCCCTCCCAAGCCGTTATCACGCGCCGCCGCGATAATACCGGCCACCGAAGTACCGTGAGCTGTATTTCGATTGCTCCACCCTTCAGGCGTCGGATCGTCATCACGATCAACGAAATCGTAAGATTTTCCTGCACGCATATTCGCCACTAGATCAGGGTGTGCGATCTCTAACCCATCATCAACCACGGCGACATTGACGTTTTGTCCTAAAATCTCTTGTCGATGAGCCCACCAAAGATTTAAGTCATTACCTGGTTGCCCTCCTTCGCGAGCAAATGCATTCTGTCCACTATTTAGCAAATGCCATTGCTCTGCGGTAAAAGGATCGTCGCCCGGTAGACAGCGCTCGGCGCTGGTGCGCCCAATATCGATAGGTTCACTTCCTGTTAACACAATACAGGCTTGTGAGCCTGGTTCCGTCGGTGGCTCAACGGGTTCAGGCACTTTTGCCATCGCCCAAGCCCCAGATGTATGAAAGAGCGCGCCGATAATGAGCGCAAGAGAGCTATGTTTGTGCATTTATCATTCCTTTTTACACTAACGAGAGATGTCTCATTCATGAGATACTCATCATTAGTAAAAAGAAACAAACTCAATAGAAACAGGCTATTAGTATAAACGTGATCTTGTGCCTAATTTTTAGAGCAAGTAATCTAATTCGTTGAACAAGGCCAGCAAAATTAACGTTTACGTTACATTCATATTCAAGGCGTGTGATGTAAAAGAATCCCTGAGCCTATGCCCAACCATAAATCTATTGATGCTGCCCCATCCACCATCGTAACCACTTCGGCAATTTTTGCTGTTTGACTAAACGTATTATCTGCTTTTCGCGTAATATAAAGGCGAACAAGGAGCGATAATGAACTGGATTGAAACACATGAAGCGGGATTTCGACTTGGTCTATTCGTGCTCGTACTCGTGATCATGCTGGTCGCCGAGTGGCAATGGCCCAAACGTCAGTTAACCCGTACTCGACGTGAACGCTGGCGGGGCAATATTGCGCTCACCGCATTTAATACGCTAACGCTTCGACTACTGGCACCGCTTTCAGCCGTTGGTGTTGCCAGCCTTGTCGATGAATCAGGGTGGGGACTGCTTAATCAGCTCTCTTTGCCGCTTTGGGCAACGGTCGTCCTCACGCTAATTGTCATGGATTTGGCGATTTGGTATCAACACAAGCTGTTCCATGAGCTCCCTTGGTTATGGCGATTGCACTTAGTTCATCATGCCGACATGGATATTGATGTCACCACTGGCGCGCGCTTTCACACCGTCGAAATCTGGCTTTCAATGGCGATAAAATGTGCACTGGTAGCCTTATTAGGTGCCCCTGTTTTAGGCGTGATTCTGTTTGAAACCGTATTAAGCAGCATGGCGATGTTTAACCACAGCAACGTCCGTTTACCGCTGCCTCTCGATGACTGGCTGCGCCGTATCGTCGTCACGCCCGACATGCATCGCGTTCATCATTCCACTCGTTTTCATGAGTGCAATGCCAACTATGGCTTTAATTTGTCTTGCTGGGATCGCTGGTTTAATACCTATGTTGCTCAGCCTCGCAAAGGGCATCAGGGAATGCGAATTGGCTTAAATGAAGTGGCGCAAGCCAATGATGCGAGTCGCATAACAGGCATGCTGCGCTTACCTTTACGCTGGCGTATACTGCAGCGCGCCTACCAACATGATAAGGAGCGCTAGGGCGTATGACCCACGTAATCGTCACCTCACAAAACCCTGCCAAAATTTCTGCCGTTAAAGCAGCATTTTATGACGTTTTTCCCAATACCGACTTCACGTTTACCGGCGTGTCCGTACCCAGTGATGTCGCCGACCAACCCATGACAGAGAAAGAAACCTATTCAGGCGCATGCAATCGGGTTCGGCATGCACAAGGACGTTATCAAGGCGATTATTATGTGGGGATAGAAGCCGGCTTGGATGGCCAACATACCTTTGCTTGGATGATCATAGCAAAAGACGACGCGCACGGCGAAGCACGCTCAGCGTCACTTCCCCTTCCACCAGACGCGCTCAAGGCATTGCATCAAGGCGAGGAGCTCGGTGATGTGATGGATCGAATGTTTAGCCAACAAAATGTAAAACAAAAAGGGGGCGCCATCGGTATGCTTACCGGACACCGATTAACGCGATCAAGCGTGTATCATCAAGCTTTGATCATGGCACTGATCCCGTTTATGCATCCACACCTTTATCGCTAAAAACCCAGCGCTAAAAACCCAGCACTAAAAACGGAGCCCGTGGGCTCCGTTTTTGTTTGATAGACAGGGGATCAAGAGCGGGTTTGCTCCGCCTCGCGCTTGAGCAAGTCGGCGAGCCAAATTTTGGTATCCTCATCCATCCGCTTTAATTCGTTAGAGCCTCGGGTCACGGTCGCGATCCCTACCCCAAGTAACTGACTGAGCTGGCGCTGACTCATTCTGCCTTCTAATAATTCGTGCAAGATATTGATCCGAGCGACCAGAGTATCTCGCTCATCAGGCGTCAGTAGTGCTGTCAGTAATGCATCATCGTTATCGTCTTTTCCTGCTAAACGCACTAAAGAAATAACATCTTGCCAACCAGAGAATGCAGGCGATTGCGACATGGTTTCCTCTCGCTCTTTACGTGATGACAGCAATGATAACATCAATAGCGCTGAGCCAGCTCGTGCGCACTTAAAAATTGCACCGGCTCACCTAACAGCTGACGATAATAAATGTCGAACATCAAGACGTTCTGCACATAATGGCGCGTTTCGTAAAACGGAATCGACTCAATAAAAGCAATCGCATCCATATGACCTTGCGATCGTTCCAACCAACGCGACACACGATGCGGGCCGGCGTTATAGGCCGCGAATGCCAAGATACGATTACTGTCGAAACGATCTAACATCATTTTTAAGTAACCGCTGCCAAGACGAATATTAACGCCCGGATCACTCAAGCTAGCAGGGCCTTGATAATCAAATCCCAACTGACGAGAGGTTTCGCGTGCCGTGCCTGGCATTAATTGCATCAAGCCTCTTGCACCCACATGGGACACTGCGCGGGTAAAAAAGGCGCTCTCTTGACGCGATAAGGCCATCAGTGTGGTTTTGTCTACGCCACGCTCGCGGCTGAAAAACTCAAACCACCACTGGTGTGCTAACGGGAAGCGGAGTGACAAATGGTCCCACATTTTTCCCGCAATCGTGGCTTGAACCGCGAAGTGGTACCAATGTTTTTTATTGGCATAGGCCGCCAGTAAGGCAATCTGCTCATCACTAGCACGTTGTAATACATAATACCATTCACGCTTAGCCGCATAGATTTTATCGAGCGCGATAAGCTCATTCACTCTTGCCAATACATCATTGATCGGCATTAACCCTGCTTCTTTCAGGACTGCTGTGCGTGAGGGTATTGAAATCGGTTTATCTAAATGCTGCGCCGCTGCCACGCTATAGAAATTACGCTCACCAAGCATGGAAGCAAATGCTTGATTTGCTGACGCACTATCACCAAGCTCTAGCTTGATTCTCGCCTGCCAATACCGCCACTTTAAAGACTGCTGAGCCGCTTCGCTGAGCAATGCGCGCCACTGATCCAGCGCGTGCCAGTCACCCTCGATAAGTGCAAGGCGAAACCGTCTTTCCAATAAACCATCATCATGACTCTGACGCAGCATACGATCTCGCCAGCCAGCCAATGCAGGCTCGTCATCATTCATTAATTGACCAATCAAGTAATCGGCAATGTCTTGTCGCTCTCGTTTATCGTAATGCTGGCCCTCGACCGTGCGACGAAAGTGGCGAATGGCTTGCGCTTCATCCTTGCGAGCCAAACGCTCAAACGCCAAGCGAGTCAGTTTTTGATTAAACGGCGTCACATAACTGCGCTTCGAAAAGTCGGCCACGTTCTCAGGTTGGTCATATAAGTCCAACACCTGCTTGCCAACCGCACGATCCGCCTCGGGTAACTGGCGTAACAAATAACGCATCAAACTGCGGTTGCGCGCATCGAATGTTAGAAGCATACGCTGCAATATCAAGTCACCGGTCAGCAGCCCTTGTTCCGATAAAAAATCGAATAAGTCATTGCAACTGCTATCCACGGATTGACCCGACAAATAGAGCGATTTGGCGCCACTGCGCGCTAAAGCCTGATTCCCCGCTTGACTGTGCGCATAATAATATTGGCACTGATAACGATCACTCCGTGGCACATCAGACTGGAACGCGATCAATGTCTTCCAATCTCCTCTGTCCGCCAACAGGGTGAGATAATCCGCACGCAAACTATTCGCGAATGGCATGGTGCTATAACGCTGAATAAAGTTAGTGACCGCGTGGTGAGGCTTTTTAGAAAGATTACGAGTGAAATCACGATAATCGAGATACGGATACAAAGGATAATCACGCAGTTGTGCTTTTAAGCGCTGAAACTGATGCAAATCGCCGCTTTCAATCGCATCGATTGCCGCTTCATACTGGCGCTGGTGCGGTGTCATTTGACGACTATCAGGGCTGGCGGAAGCCTCAACCATCGGGACTGATAAGCTGGAAATCAACACGAACCCTGACACCCATACAGGAAAGAAGGCACGGGCGTGACGAAAAGTCGCTCGATATGCTGACTTGATTGGCCCGGATAATGCGATGAATCGTTCCATGTCAAAGATCGCTCCTATTGTATGCAACACCGACTGTGTAACACCGAGTAGACAACAGCTCCGCCCGCAAATTCCCTGTAGGTGGTAAGCGTTGTTTGTCGGCACGTCTCGCCATATTAATGACCGAATATGACAATCACTGTTAAACTTGGCAAAGTTAACGTTAGAATAGCGTTTTTTATACCACAACGATTAACGTGAGCAGAAATGGCTGAGTACGTATATACCATGTCGCAGGTGAGCAAGATCGTGCCACCTAAGCGTCAAATTCTTAAAGATATTTCTTTGTGTTTCTTCCCAGGCGCCAAAATTGGGGTGTTGGGTCTCAACGGTGCCGGTAAATCGAGCCTGTTGCGCATTATGGCCGGTATCGATACCGAGATTGAGGGCGAAGCCCGTGTGCAACCCGGGATCAAGATCGGGTATCTCCCGCAAGAGCCGAAGCTGGATGAAGAAAAGACAGTCCGGGAAACCGTTGAAGAAGCGGTCGGTGACGTCAAAGATGCATTAACGCGTCTCGATGGTGTCTATGCCGCTTACGCTGATCCAGATGCCGACTTCGATGCCTTAGCGCAAGAGCAAGGTGAACTCGAAGCACTGATCCAAGCTAAAGACGGGCATAACCTCGATAATACGTTGGAGCGTGCAGCAGATGCACTGCGTTTGCCCGAGTGGGATGCGCAAATCAAGCACCTTTCTGGGGGCGAGCGTCGTCGTGTTGCTATTTGCCGTTTGCTACTCGAAAAGCCCGACATGCTGCTGCTTGATGAGCCAACTAACCACCTAGACGCTGAATCCGTTGCATGGCTTGAGCGTTTCTTAGTCGACTACTCTGGTACCGTCGTTGCTATTACGCACGACCGTTACTTCCTCGACAATGCAGCGGGCTGGATTCTTGAGCTTGACCGTGGTGAAGGTATTCCGTGGGAAGGCAACTACTCATCTTGGCTCGAACAAAAAGATGTACGGTTAAAGCAAGAAGCGTCGCAAGAAAAAGCGCGTCAGAAAACCATTGAGAAAGAGCTTGAGTGGGTTCGCCAGAATCCAAAAGGCCGTCAGGCGAAATCAAAAGCCCGTATGGCCCGCTTTGAAGAGCTCAACACCACGGACTATCAACGCCGTAACGAGACCAACGAGCTGTTTATCCCACCAGGTCCACGTCTGGGTGAAAAAGTCATTGAGGTCAATAATCTGACCAAGTCGTTTGGTGATCGCATCTTGATCGATGACTTATCCTTTAGCGTGCCCAAAGGGGCAATTGTCGGTATTGTTGGTCCGAACGGCGCGGGTAAATCAACCCTATTTAAGATGCTCAGTGGCACAGAAACCCCAGATAGCGGCACCGTTGAAGTAGGCGATACCGTACAACTGGCCTCGGTCGATCAGTTCCGAGACAGTATGGACGATAATAACACCGTCTATGATGAGATCTCCGAAGGGGCGGACATCATTCGCATCAATAACTTTGAGTTACCGGCACGCGCTTATGTGTCACGGTTTAACTTTAAAGGCAGTGACCAACAAAAACGCATTGGTGATTTGTCAGGCGGTGAGCGTAACCGCGTCCACCTCGCCAAATTGCTAAAAGCTGGCGGTAACGTGTTGCTCCTTGACGAACCGACTAACGACTTGGACGTGGAAACGCTCCGTGCACTTGAAGAGGCACTCTTAGAGTTCCCAGGCTGTGCCATGGTGATCTCGCACGACCGCTGGTTCCTTGACCGTGTCGCGACCCATATTCTTGACTATCGAGATGAAGGCCAAGTGAACTTCTTTGAAGGTAACTTTGCTGAATACACCGATTGGTTGAAAAAAACACTGGGTGCACAAGCGGCGGAGCCGCACCGGATCAAGTACAAGCGTGCAGTCAAATAATGACGCATACCACGGTAAGGGCAGCGACGGCTGCCCTTTACCTTCCCACTCTTCATCTTCTCACTCGTCATCTCGATAAACCGTATTGCCGCCTGTACTTAGCTCAGCAGAACCACGAAAACGTTTTAAATGTGAGACAAACCACTAAATCAGTATTGTGATTGCCCCATATCACCTACACTAGAGACAGTGAATGAGGAGATGTCATCATGACAGAGCGTAGAAAATTTTCCCGCGTCATGTATCGTGTGCCGGCAATACTCAAACAAAACGAGCAGCAGTGGCACGCACAGGTACTGGATCTATCTCTCAAAGGCGTGTTGCTCAGCCGTCCTGAGAACTGGCAAGCTGATCCCGAACATAACGCGTTTCTACTGGTGTTTTACCTCCATGACTCGGATGTAGAATTAGACATGGACTGCATTCTGGTAAATAACTGCGAAAATTATCTCCATCTTTACATCGATCACATTGACATTGATAGCGCCAGTCATTTAAAAAGGCTCGTTGAACTGAACGTGGGTAACGATGAACTGCTTCATCGCGAGCTTGCGCAATTGACTGACCACATGGCGGAACCGAACGCTTAATCCGCACGGTCATGGACGGTATTTAATGCAGGCCAGCAGTAACCAGTCATGACAGACCATATCCATATTGCCGTAACGCACCCGAACGGGGTGAAACACTATACCCTCTGCCCGACCCGTAAAAAGGTCGTGCAAACCCTTGCATTAGTGATACTCGCGGCTCTCACCATCACCTTTGCTAGCCTGTACCTGCTTTCTGAGCGTTCGACCGAGGCCGAAGCGGCTGTTGAACGATTACGCCAAGAGCGCGCGACCTTAAATAACGAGGTGGCGATGTTGCAACAAAAACGTGATGCGCTGTCACAAACCATCGAGAACAAAGATGTTGAACTCACCGCCCTGACACAACGCGTGGTCACGGTTGAAGATATGCTCGGGCTAGAATCAGTGGCCAAAGACGCCTCGCTCACTCACCGTCTCGATGTCGCAGCGATTAACTCAGCGGTGCGTTACACCATGCTCCAGCTAATCCCGAATGGTAAACCGCTTGAAAGCTACCGACGCTCCTCGGGATATGGCTCACGAACTCACCCTGTGACAGGAAAAGAAAAATTCCATATGGGCTTAGATTTGACCTCAGACGTCGGCACGCCGGTGTATGCCCCCGCGGATGGCGTCGTCGAATATGTCCGTCCCAGCCGCCGCAAAGGCTATGGTAACTTCATCAAAATCGACCACGCCTTTGGCTTTATGACACTCTATGCCCATTTGGATAAATTCAATGTCCGGAGCGGGCAATTTGTGAAAAAAGGGGATTTAATTGCATGGTCGGGTAATACCGGATTATCAACTGGCCCGCATTTGCATTATGAAGTGCGCTTTTTGGGCCGCGCTCTTGACCCACGTCGCTTTATAAAATGGAGCACTGAAGAGTTCGATTCCTTACTCGAAAACGAAAAACGCGTGAGCTGGGGACATTTGGTCGCAGTGGTTGAAAACTTGGTCCAGACCCAGGTCCAAGTCGCCAATATGCCCGCCCCTAACCCACCGCTGAGCACCGCACAACAGCGTGACGCAGAGGATGATCGCGCCCCGGCTAATGCCGCTATGTAGCTCAAGCAACCGCCGCTATAACTCTTCTAATACTGCCAACGCATCTGATAATTTGCTCACACCGTACACGGTCATGCCTTCAAGCGTCTGTTTGGGCATATTGGCTTTAGGGACAACCGCTTTTTTAAAGCCATGTTTAGCCGCTTCCATTAACCGCTCTTGCCCACTGGGTACCGGGCGAATTTCACCGGCCAAGCCGACTTCGCCAAACACGACTAATTCTCTTGGCAAAGGCCGGTCTCTAAAGCTTGAGATCAACGCAAGCAACAAGGCCAGATCCGCGCTGGTCTCAGTCACTTTGACGCCACCAACCACATTCACAAACACATCTTGATCAGACATTTGCAGCCCGCCGTGCTTGTGTAACACCGCCAATAACAGCGCTAGACGATTTTGCTCTAACCCCACAGCCACCCGACGGGGATTAGCCAATTGCGAATAATCCACTAACGCCTGTATTTCGACCAATAATGGGCGCGTGCCTTCCCAGACGACCATGACCGAACTGCCAGAAGTTTGCTCCTCACCACGGGAGAGAAAAATCGCCGACGGATTACTCACTTCCTTCAATCCCTGACCTGTCATAGCAAACACGCCCAGCTCATTCACCGCCCCAAAACGGTTTTTGTGGCTGCGTAAAGTGCGAAAGCGACTATCGCTCGATCCATCCAATAACACCGAGCAGTCGATACAATGCTCAAGCACTTTCGGGCCTGCCAGTGAACCATCTTTGGTCACATGTCCGACCATAAAAATGGCCACATTGTTTTGTTTGGCGTAACGGGTTAAGGCGGCAGCAGATTCACGGACTTGTGCCACGCTCCCAGGCGCCGATTGCACATCGGCGACATGCATCACCTGGATGGAGTCGATCACCATGATCTTAGGCTGTTCTTTTTTCGCAACCTGACAAATGGTTTCAACGCCCGTTTCAGACAATAACTTAAGCTTATCTTTGGGTAACCCGAGTCGGTCAGCCCGCATCGCGACTTGTTGGAGCGATTCTTCCCCGGTGATATACAGTGTCGGAAAGTGGTGTGCTAAGCCCACCATGGTTTGCAATAGTAAGGTACTTTTACCCGCGCCTGGGTTACCACCGATAAGAATCGCCGCCCCCGGCACAATGCCACCACCGAGTACCCGATCAAGCTCTTTAAAACCGCTGCTCAGACGCGGTACTTCTTGCAAGTTAATATCTTGTAAGGTTTGTACGACACCCTCGGCACTGCCAGTATAACCGGCGTATTTTTCATTGCGTGCGACTTGAGGTGAAGCCGCTAACCTCACTTCGGTAATCGTGTTCCACGCCCCGCATGCAGAACACTGCCCTTGCCAACGCGGAAAATCTGCCCCACAGTCATTACACACGTAGGCTCGTTTTGTTTTTGCCATTCGCTCTCCAATACGTATGATGTCAGCTAATTCACAAAATGATTGCTATCTTATTCATTATCCCGACACTTTTCAGAGAAGATGCCGTTAACAAAGTAAGCGATTACTTTACCAGACTTTGCCATGAAGCAGGATGATTACCAGGGACTGATTGAGCAACTGCTTCCTCTGTCCCAAACCCCAAAATTTGAGGTGTTGCTCGATAAGCTCACGGCTAACGAGCCCAACTCCGCAAAGCTGCTGATCAAAATGGAGATCAGACGGCTGATGACCCCATGCAATCGCGCCATCGACTTACGCGGGAAAGTGGATGGCGAATGCCACGAATACAGCCTGCACGGTCAAAAGCACTGGCTCGATGATGTGGCGATTAACCGCTACTACGATCGCCTCCCTATGTATAACGGCCAACTCACCCAAGGATTATGGGAAGATTTGCATAACACACCGAATAACTTTCGGGTGAAGCACGAAAAAGAGAAACAGCGCCAACAGCAAGGAAAAGGGCCGGTCAGCGATGCGTCACAGTCGGCACTCTTACCCGAAAAGCTGACATTTGGTCATTACTTATCACGCAGTGAAAGCCGCATTCATTTTGCTACACAAGTCTTAATTACGCTCAACACTGGCCATGAAGTGCATGGAGTGACCAGTGATTTATCGAACTCGGGCTGTCGGGTTCGTGTGCCTGCTGCGTTCGATTATCCACCGAGCTCAGAGGTGGTGGTTCGCTTTACCACTCTCGCACAAACATACCCGGACCCCGATCTTGAACAGGGGTTGAGTTATCGGATTATCGGCGTCGATGACAACAAAGACTCGACCAGCAATGTCTGGCTACGGTTGCGGCTAGACACGAGCAGTGACGCGATAAAACAAGCATTAGAAGCAGAAATGACCGCGCCAGATTTTCGCGGCAAGCAAGATGGCGAAGACAAACTGCTCACGTTAAAACTGCAAAGTTACGAGCAATCTTTTTTGCATCATACCAGTGTGTTACCGCTCTATTTCGCACAAGATAAAATGGAATATGTGCTACAAACGCGACAGAATCAGGAGCTATGGGCCTACTGGCACGATAACCGTAATCAACCCGTGATCAATCATCTGTTTAACACTGAACGGTTATCACTGCTCCAACTCGACGGTGCCTCCACCAGCCAGCTGTTGCTGTACTGCTTTTCTGTTGAAAAAAACAAACAGCGTTTTTTCTACTCCGCCTCCCCCAGTGAAATGAGCGAAGAAGAGCGCCAGCTTTTTTGGCACCTGGGAGCCAAGCGCGCCTCATGGCGCGTGTTTAAAGTGACGATGTCTGCCATTAATGCGACAGATATTGAACGACTCCAAGATGTGTCACCCGATTGGCTTAACACCCTCAAAACGCTGACCCATGTTGCGCTGGTACAAGATGTCACTCATGCCGACGGAAGACGCAGTTACCTTGAACACCCAAAACCTCAATGCTCTAGCCAGGTCCTGCGACGCTTTTTACACCAGCGCAACCCCGTTTGCCGTGCACAGCTCATCTCATCCGATCGCCAGCCACAACGACGGGAGCCCCGATACGCTTATCGATCGGAAGTATCAATGGTTCACGCTGAACAAGGGCCTCTTAAAGGTCAGCTGATTGACTTTTCCTCTGGGGGACTCAATGTGACGCTGAAGCAACCGTTTCAAGGGGCAAGAGATGATATTGTCTCGGTATCGCTCGATGCATTTGTCAATATTGACCCGCGCGCTCCCTTGGTCGATATGCCGTATCAAGTGATTCGAGTGAGTCCGAAAAGAGACAATATTCAGCTAAAACTGACCACCGAGTCACCGAATACCCGGCGCCGACAATACTTACGCCGATTGATTGAACATAATCAGGATAAGTTAACGGTACTCGATGAACGCTTACCCGATCCGCCTCTGGTTTGGGCCATGCACCAGCTGTTGCTGACGCGTTTGACCGTACAGCCCTATTTTGTCCAACGAGATAATGGCGCTTTGTCGGTGTCTGCTGTTGGGATCAACTTACCACCGAGCCGCTTACACCGTTTTCTCGAACGGGCGGGTGGCGGACGTCAATTATCTTTTTATCCGGTTTTCGGCGACAAAATTTTAACGCGAACCCATGAAGTCACTCGCCCATCGCAACCGCTCAATGAATTAGTCCGTGAGTACTTTGTGTGGATAGATATCCAAGCCGACAAAGTGCGAGCGGTACATACCTTTGCCGATAGCGAGTTTGAATCGGACGATGCACGCCGTAAATTCGTTCAGTTGGCACAAAAAGGCGGCACGTTTGCCGTGATACGCAATCGCATGACGCCTCTGACTCACGCAGAGCAAGACATTGAGCCATCACAATTATCGGCGCTACTCAAGCGTGACACCCATAAAGCACGCCAACTCGAAGACGAATTTATCTCGCTGTGTGCGTACGGTGAATTAGTGGATGTCACCGACGAAGTATTGATGCGCTTGGGCCGTTAACGGGGTTGCCAGCTAATTTTCCCCGCTCGCAAGCTCGCAGAGAGCACGCAGAGCACGCCCCCAAGCCAACAATGTTTCACTGCGGTTTGTGCTCGAGCATTCACGGTTGGCTTGGCGTGATAGGCAATGCCGAGTCCAGCCGCCTCCATCATCGCCAGATCATTGGCGCCATCCCCGACCGCTAAGGTATTCTCAGGATCAATATCGTACTGCTGCGCCAGTGTGGTTAAAATATCCGCTTTACGCTGGGCATCAACAACAGCCCCTACCACGTCGCCAGTCAATTTCCCCTCGTCAACGCCAAGCTGGTTTGATTCGGCATAATCTAGCCCTAACTGATGCTGAAGGTGATCAGAAAAGTGAGTGAAGCCGCCAGACGCGATTGCCACGTACCAGCCGTGTGCTTTTAAGCTTGCGACTAACGCCGCCATTTCTGGCATTAACGGTAAATGCGCTTTCACCTCATCAAGAACAGCAATATCTGTACCTTTAAGCGCAGCCACACGTTGGCGCAGGCTCGCCTCAAAATCAAGCTCTCCGAGCATCGCCCGCTCTGTCACCGCCGAGACCGCCTCACCTACACCTGCAAGCGCGGCAATTTGATCAATACATTCAACCTCAATGGCTGTTGAGTCCATATCAAACACAGCCAATCCAGGTTTACTTAAATCTGGCAATGCGTGTAGATCTGCACAATCTAATCCGAGAGCATCAATCACGGTTCGGTGATTGGGCGTGAGCTCACCACTCATTAATAAAACCTGATACGGGCCGACACACCACGCATCCATGACGTCGACTACGTGGCCGGTAAAAAAAGCAATATTGTCTAAATGATCAACGCTGATCGTCTCAGCGAAGAGAATCCAGCCACCGTTTCGGCGACGATAGGGAAGCGTGCGGGTAACAGTGGGAAAGCGACGATACAGTCCGGATGCGCGGTAAATTGCCAAGGGCTTAGCCTTATCCATGGTCAGTATTTTCCTTTTCAGCTCTCAAGCAGAGCCTCGTCAATAAAACAATCGAGATGAGGCTGTGATACCATAAAAAGTGTACTCAGCTCCAGTGCTAATTACGCCGTCAAGACGGCTTTGAGGTAGGTATGTTTTCAATTTCGCGCAAAGCGCTACGGCGAACCACTCGGTGGGGAATTCTGATCAGTGCATTCAGTGCCATTGCGGCGTTAATGCTCTATAGTACGACCTTAAGCCAACGCCAGTATCAAGCGCTTTATCAGCAAACCGATCAGCTCGCCCAGTTAATGACACGTCAAATCGGCGCGCAAGCCTATGATGCATTGGTCGACAAAAATTACCAGCCACTGCAAACCCTCGCCGACCAGCTAGCGACCGAGCCTTTGATTCGCGATGCCAGCTTTTATCAACTTAACGGGCGCCCCGTTGTCCGCTCTACCCATGCGTTGCCGCTTGAAACCGCCGTGGGCCTCACCACGCCGCTTGGACTCGAAAGCGAAGGACGACAGCAATTAATGACGCCCATTAGCCGTGATGGCGATATTATCGGCTTTTTACGCCTCACGCTTGAACACCAATCGGTGATTGATCATGCCAAACAACAGATCCAATCGACCATTACTGAGCTTCGTGCCCTACTGGGACTGGCGCTGTTTCTCGGCGCGCTATTGATGGCCATGCTACTACGGCGCGACAACCGATCACGCATACTGCCTTGGTAACGCCATCATAGTGTCGGCAATCTAATCAGTTAGATAGGCAACAAAAAAAGAGATGGCATGCTGCCATCTCTTTTTATTGCGATCACTCGGAGACGATTACAAGAATGACTTGCCGTAATCCATTGGTGAGGTATCAAAATAATGTGCCAACGATTGGCCAATATCCGCAAATGTTTCGCGGCGACCTAGCGAGCCGGCTGGCACTTTTTTACCATAGACCAATGCCGGGATGTGCTCACGAGTATGATCCGTACCTGGCCAGGTTGGATCACAGCCGTGGTCTGCAGTCAGTAGCAGCACATCATCGTCTTCCAACATCGCCATAATTTCAGGCAAGCGGCGGTCGAAATACTCGAGTGCAGCTGCATAGCCGGCAACATTACGACGGTGACCATACGCGGAATCAAAGTCGACAAAATTAGTAAAGACTAAACTGTTGTCGCCCGCTTCTTTGATCGCATCTTTAGTGGCATCAAACAGCGCTTCAAGGCCAGTTGCTTTGATTTTCTTGGTGATCCCGCAGTGAGCATAAATATCAGCAATCTTACCAATAGAAATGACATCACCGCCTTTCTCATCGACAATTTTTTGCAGTACGGTGGCTGACGGTGGCTCAACCGATAAATCACGGCGGTTACCGGTACGCTCGAACTGGCCTTTACCTGGACCAACAAACGGGCGCGCAATCACACGGCCAATGTTGTAGTCTTCCAGCTCTTCACGCACGATCTGGCAAAGATCATACAGATTGTCTAGCCCAAAGGTGTCTTCGTGGCAGGCAATCTGGAACACAGAGTCTGCCGAGGTATAGAAGATCGGTTTCCCGGTTTTCATGTGCTCTTCACCAAGATCGTCGAGCACCTGCGTTCCCGATGCATGGCAGTTACCGATATAACCCGGTAGCCCTGCACGCTCAACAATGCGGTCAAGCAGTACTTCTGGGAAGCTATTGGTCAAATCAGAAAAATACCCCCACTCAAACAAGACAGGCACACCGGCAATTTCCCAGTGGCCAGATGGGGTATCTTTCCCTGACGACAGCTCTTTGGCATGCGCATAAGCACCAATGATCTCGGCGTGAGGATCCAGTCCTTCAGGGAAATAATCTGATGATTCTTCACAGGCTTTGCCGAGTCCAAGTTTGGTCATGTTAGGCAAAGACAGTGGACCTTTGCGATCGGCGTTGTCGGCTTCACCTTTTGCGCACGCTTGTGCGATGTGGCCAAGGGTGTTAGCGCCTTGGTCACCAAATTTTACGGCGTCTTCAGTGGCGCCAATACCAAATGAGTCTAAAACTAATACAATTGCGCGTTTCATGATCGCCTCCATTAGACGTCTTGTAAGCTGATACGACGATATACGTCCGGCGTAGAATTGGGTGCCTCATCAGCTACTTTTACTGCGGTTCGCACCGCATTGGCCGCTTGTTGCCATTGCTCTTCAGTTTGAGCGTGGAGCATGGCGAGCGGTGTTTGCTCATCCACGTTTTGCCCCAGACGAATCATTTCGTTCAACCCAACGGCATAATCAATTTTATCGCTGGCAACCCGACGGCCGCCACCTATTTCTATAATAGCCATGCCCAATCCCCGCGTATCCATCGCGTTGACCGTTCCAGCACGGTCGGCATAGACAGGCTTAATGACTGACGCTTTGGCCAGGTATTGATCCGGCGACTCGACAAAGTCAGAGGGACCACCTAGGCCTGCGACCATTTTGGCAAAACACTCGGCAGCACGACCGCTATCCAATGCGTGATCCAATTTTTGTTTCGCTTGCGTCACATCTGACGCTAGTCCGCTCACCACCAGCATATCCGCACACAGTGCCATGGTCACATTGTACAGGCGAGGGTTGCGGTAACGACCGGTCAAAAAGTCGACCGCTTCTTTCACTTCCAATGCATTTCCCGCCGACGATGCCAACACTTGGTTCATATCAGTGAGCAACGCACTGGTTTTGGTGCCGGCGCCATTGGCCACGCCCACAATCGATTTCGCCAGCGCCTCTGAATCTTGATACGTGGGCATAAACGCCCCCGATCCTACTTTGACATCCATGACCAAAGCATCGAGACCTGCCGCGAGCTTTTTCGACAAGATTGACGCCGTGATCAATGAGATATTGTCAACGGTGGCGGTGACATCTCGGGTGGCATACACACGTTTATCGGCCGGTGCCAAAGAGCCAGTTTGGCCAATGATCGCTACGCCAGCATCACGTGTGACATCACCAAACACCTGGTTGCTTGGCATGATGTTATAACCGGGAATAGACTCCAGTTTATCAAGTGTGCCGCCGGTATGGCCTAAGCCACGGCCTGAAATCATCGGCACATAACCGCCGCATGCCGCCACCATTGGGCCCAGCATTAACGAGGTCACATCACCAACGCCCCCTGTCGAGTGCTTATCCACGATTGGGCCATCAAAATGCATGTGTGACCAATCGATGGTCATACCGGAATCGCGCATCGCACAGGTCAGAGCCACACGTTCATCCATGGTCATATCATTGAAGTAAATCGCCATCGCAAATGCAGCAATTTGGCCTTCCGACACCGAGTCATTCGCAACACCCTGGATGAACGAATAAATTTCTTCTTTGCTTAACGCGATGTTGTCGCGCTTCTTACGAATAATTTCCTGAGGTAAGATCATGCATCCTCCTTACCAGCACAATACGTGAGCGACCGAGTACACGATCCTCGCTCGCCCTACCGTTTGGGTGAGTGGCAACTTACTTAATAGCCACCTTCAGCCGCTTTTTCGCCTTCACCCAAGGTGTGGAGTAAGTTCGCCAACAAGCTAGATGCGCCAAAACGATAGTGGCGGTTATCGGCCCATTGGTCGCCGAGAATGCGATCGGCCATAGCCAGGTATTGCTGCGCATCTTCTGCGGTGCGCACGCCACCGGCTGGCTTAAAGCCAACACGTGCTGCAACGCCTTTGTCTTTGATTACATTCAGCATGATCTCAGCGGCTTCAGGCGTGGCATTGACAGCCACTTTACCGGTAGAGGTTTTGATAAAATCTGCCCCCGCCTCAATGGCAATCTCCGAGGCGCGCTTGATCAACGCCTCAGTTTTAAGTTCACCGGTTTCGATGATCACTTTAAGCAACACCTTGTCACCACATGCCGCTTTACACTGTTTCACCAGCTCAGCGCCAGTACTTTCGTCACCAGCAATCAGCGCACGGTATGGAAAAACAACGTCCACTTCATCGGCGCCATAGGCAACGGCAGCTTTGGTTTCTGCTACCGCAATATCAATGTCATCATTGCCATGGGGGAAATTAGTCACGGTCGCGATACGGACATCTGGCGTGCCTTGTTCGCGTAATGTTTTTTTCGCAATCGGAATAAAGCGCGGATAAATGCAGACAGCAGCCGTATTACCAACAGCCGTTTTCGCGTTCTGACACAGGGTGATCACTTTTTCATCGGTGTCATCATCATTCAGCGTGGTCAGATCCATTAATTTGAGTGCGCGTAGGGCCGCGGTATGTAATTCGTTCATTGGATATCTCCAGTCCTCATTCTTTTGCCAAACAGGTATTGGGTTGGCCACTGTGTTGGCAACCGTCACTTGTAGCCGGTTGCTGCTCAGCGGACTTGGCTCCATGAAGTTTGAGGCTGGACCTTGCGCCGCCTTCAACCAACCATCCTTGTTGCCGCGTGCAAACACATTTGTGTTCGCAGTTCTACCATTGGACGTTTTCGATTGGGGCTAGCCACACCTTTGTTGCTAACCATAAGAGGAAAATAAAGATTGTGGCGCCACCAAACTTTGACGGCCTTCACTTATTTTACCAACGCCGTTTCGGCAAAACTAGTTTTTACCGTTTCTGTTGGAAAATACAGTGTTGCTTGGCAGAATCAATACGGGTTAGCTGAAAAACCGTTCGATAATCCACTGGTAGCCGATCCCACCTAAGTAGACACCAACAATCCCCATCACACCCGACAAAACCGGTGGCGCGGGGATAGGTAACTTGATCGCACTAAACAAAACACCGACTAAAAACCCGGCTACTACCGCAAGGAGCACTTCCTGCATCGTTTTTCCTTATTTTGTTAACTAGCTTCACTTTATTTATCGGATACTCCCTGAGTATACACCCTATAAAAAAAACGCCACACAGATTCACTGTGTGGCGTTTTAATCGGTTTATACTTAGTCCGTAATTAGCTGAGTCAGTAATTAGCTGAGTCAGTAATTAGCTGATTAACCTGCGAGGGTTAAGGTCACAAATAGACCCGCAATCGTTGCCGCCATCAAGTTAGACAAGGTACCTGCAACCACCGCTTTGACACCAAAGCGTGCAATCTCTGGGCGACGGCTAGGCGCCAAACCACCGAGACCGCCAAGCAAAATGGCCACCGATGACAAGTTAGCAAAACCACACAGTGCGAATGAGATAATCGCTTTGGTTTTCTCCGTCATCTCAACACCCGTTGCCGCAACAACTTGTGCGTTATCACCAAGATATTGGGTGAAGTTGAGGTAAGCGACAAATTCGTTGACGACGATCTTCTGACCGATGAAAGAGCCGGCAACCACTGCTTCTTCCCATGGCACACCGATAAGGAACGCAAATGGAGCAAATAAGTAACCCAGGATCATCTCAAGTGTGATGTCTGGATAACCAAACCAACCGCCGATACCACCCAGCATACCGTTGATAAGAGCAATCAAACCGATAAAGGCAAGTAGCATTGCACCCACGTTCAGGGCCAGTTGCATACCTGAAGAGGCACCACCAGCAGCGGCATCGATGACGTTAGCTGGCTTTTCAACGCCTTCTGCGGTGGCATCGGCCATTTGTTCAACTGGCTCTTCAGTTTCTGGCTTGATGATTTTAGCAAACAACAGACCACCAGGCGCCGCCATAAATGAAGCGGCAATCAAGTACTCGAGGGGAACACCCATTGACGCATAACCGGCCAATACACCACCGGCGACAGAGGCAAGACCACCACACATCACGGCAAACAGCTCTGATTGGGTCATGCGCGGGACAAAGGGACGAATCACGAGAGGCGCTTCTGTTTGACCCACGAAGATGTTCGCAGTCGCAGACATGGATTCGGCACGCGAGGTACCCAAGGCCTTTTGCAAACCACCACCGAGTACGTTAATCACAACCTGCATAATACCCAGGTAGTAAAGCACACTGATCAGTGATGAGAAGAATACGATAACAGGCAGAACTTTCAGTGCGAAGACGAAACCGCCACCGCCGAACAGTTCAAACATTTTGTCAGAAACCAGTCCACCAAAGATGAAGCTGATCCCTTCGTCACCATATGCGATGACGTTGGCAACGTATTGTGATGCGCCGTAAAGAATGTCACGACCTACGTCGACATACAGTACGAAAGCACCGAAAAAGAGTTGGATAGCAAATGCGCCACCCACGGTACGGAGGTTAATGGCTTTGCGATTATCAGAAAGGAGAACAGCTATTCCTAGCAGTACAACCATCCCGATTACGCTCATCAGCAGGCTCATAGTATTGGCATCCTCAAAGTAAAAAGTTGGCGTCTCGACAGAGTGGAATTTGGCTTCCGGGGAGGGATTATACGCAGAGCAGTCACATTAAAGTAATATTCCAATCACAGTTCGCTGTAAAACTATTTTGCAATGCATCAATAAGTATGACTTTGATCTAGTTTTGTGAGCTTATGCAACCGCAAACGTTTGTCTCACGCACGTTCGCGCTTAGTGAAAGCCAAACATTCTTTCAGCATTGCCTGATGTTTCGGCCACCAGGTGATCTCTATCACAGCTTTTTAACGCGGCGACCACATCGACCACCCGAGATACCTGGGCGGGTGTGTTGGGTTTTCCTTGATATCCCGCAAGCGGCATGTCAGGAGCATCGGTTTCCAAGAGCAAATGGTTGAGCGGTAAGCGCGCGATAGCTTGACGCGTTTTATTCGCCCGCTCATAGGTGACGGTGCCCCCCACGCCGAGCATTAGCCCAGCATCAATAAATTGTTTGCCTTGTTGCTCACTGCCGCTAAACGCATGCAGCACACCGCGCACGCCAGGATACGCTTTCACCAGACGCAGCAGGTCGTTATGAGATTGACGGCTATGCAAAATAATGGGTAAGTCATAACGGCGGGCAAGCCATAACTGACTATCAAGTAAGGCGTGCTGACGCTGCTTCATCTCTGGAGTGTGCGCGACAAAATAATCCAGACCGGCTTCGCCGACCGCCACGCAGGACAATGGCCGTGATACCAGCGCGTCTTCTAATGCGGCGAGGCTGTTGTCTGTGTGCGTATCGAGAAAACATGGATGTAACCCCAAGCCAGCATACATCTCAGAAAAACGTTCCGTCAGCGCTAATACCGCCGGCCAGTTTTGTTCATTGACACTCGGTACCACCATGCGCGTGACGCCCACCTCACGCGCCGCTTGCCAGTACTGACCCGGCGCCTGATTAAAAGGGGAGAAATCGAAGTGACAATGGGTATCAATCATGCTTTAACCGCCAAAACCACCTTCATCATCGCTGTCCTCTCGAGAGTAGAATGCCGTCTATATAGACGGCATTATAGAAGGTTTACCCCTCATTCACAGTGGGACAAGACACTTTGCCTACCTCACTGCGATGTCTTTGACATAAGCCAAGATCACTTAGTGCTCACGGGTGGCTCTGAGATCAATGTCTGGAAAACGCTCTTGCGTCAGGTTGAGGTTGACCATCGTCGGCGCGATATAGGTCAGGTTATCGCCGCCATCCAGCGCGAGATTAGCTTGATTTTTGCGCTGGAACTCATCCAGCTTCTTCTCATCCTTGCACTCAACCCAACGCGCAGTGGCGACATTGATCGGCTCGTAGAGTGCGTCAACGTTATACTCGGCTTTCAAGCGCGCCACCACCATATCAAACTGCAGGACACCGACCGCGCCAACAATTAGATCGTTCGACTGCATCGGGCGGAATACCTGTACCGCGCCCTCTTCAGATAACTGAATGAGGCCTTTCAATAGTTGCTTTTGACGCAATGGATCTTTGAGACGAATGCGACGGAATAGCTCAGGCGCAAAGTTCGGGATCCCGGCAAATTTAAGATCTTCTCCTTGGGTAAAGGTATCGCCAATCTGAATGGTGCCATGGTTATGCAGGCCAATAATATCGCCGGCAAACGCATCTTCAGCCCGTGACCGATCCCCTGCCATAAAGGTCACCGCATCAGAAATATTGATTTGTTTGCCTAAACGTACATGGCGCAGCTTCATTCCCTGCTGATACTTACCGGAGACAATACGCATAAAGGCAATACGGTCACGGTGACGTGGATCCATATTGGCTTGGATTTTAAACACAAAGCCTGAGAATTTATCTTCATCGGCACTCACTTCACGATCATGAGTTGACCGCGCCATCGGCTTAGGCGCCCACTCGGTCAAGCCGTCCAACATATGATCCACACCGAAGTTACCCAGTGCGGTACCAAAGAATACCGGCGTCAGCTCACCGCTTAAGAACAGCTCACGATCAAATTCATGCGAGGCTCCCATCACCAACTCCAGCTCGTCACGCAAATCTTGCGCGATGTCAGCGCCAATTGCGTCATCCAGCTCAGGGTTGTCCAAGCCCTTGATGATACGGGCATCCTGGATTTTATGCCCCTGACCAGACTGATAGAGAATGCTTTCATCACGGTGAATGTGATAAACACCTTGGAAGCCTTTGCCGCAGCCAATTGGCCATGATACTGGCGCACAGGCAATATTGAGCTCACTTTCGACTTCATCAAGCAGCTCCATCGGATCGCGAATATCTCGATCCAATTTGTTCATAAAGGTGATGATCGGCGTATCACGAAGGCGAGTCACTTCCATCAGCTTACGGGTCCGGTCCTCAACCCCTTTCGCGGCATCAATGACCATCAAACAAGAGTCAACCGCTGTCAATGTTCGATAGGTATCCTCCGAGAAATCCTCGTGCCCTGGGGTATCAAGCAGGTTTACCAAGCAGTCGTTGTAAGGAAATTGCATCACCGAGGTGGTCACCGAGATCCCACGCTCTTTTTCCATGTCCATCCAATCTGACTTGGCATGCTGGTTAGAGCCGCGCCCTTTGACCGTGCCGGCTGTTTGAATCGCACGTCCAAACAACAGCACTTTTTCAGTAATGGTAGTTTTACCCGCATCCGGGTGCGAGATAATCGCAAAGGTGCGTCGTTTATCAACTTCCTGTTGCAGCGGTGTATTTGACATAGCAGGTTATCTTCTTGTTTGATTCAGGCGGCAATCGAGCGCCAACTGAGGAGGTAAATCACAAAGGTGGCGTATTTTCGCTGATCTTGTAGCCAGCTTCAATTCACAAATCTGACTTGGCACGGTTATCTGCACACGTTAGGGTCAAGTTTGCTTGCCAAACCCATCACAAATGTCGTCAATTGACGGCCCCGTGGTGTCGTTATTGGTGAAGCACGTGTATAATTAGCGCCACTTTCAGCTGTAAAACAGTCAACAACGTCGACCATTAGGTCGCGACTATTGACAGCATACTGCCCATCAAGATCAACCATCCGCGCAGCGTGCTTTCATTAGTCGCGATGGTGAACAGCTGAAAGCCGACAATTAGTGAGATAAATCAAAGGGTTTATCCCTCAGCAACAAGGAAATAATCTGTGAATCCAATCGTAAAAACATTCCAATACGGCAATCATACTGTGACATTGGAAACGGGCGTCATGGCACGCCAAGCCAATGGTGCCGTCATGGTCAGCATGGACGATACCTCGGTATTCGTCTCTGTTGTAGGTAAAAAAGAAGCCGCCGAAGGCCAAAGCTTTTTCCCTCTAACCGTCAACTACCAAGAGCGTACATACGCTGCAGGTAAAATCCCAGGTGGTTTCTTCAAACGTGAAGGCCGTCCATCTGAGTCAGAAACCCTCACCGCACGCTTGATTGACCGCCCAATCCGTCCGCTTTTCCCTGATTCGTTCAAAAACGAAGTACAAGTCATTGCGACGGTTGTGTCTGTTAACCCAGCCGTTAGCCCTGACATTGTCGCCATGCTGGGTACCTCTGCCGCCCTAGCGATTTCAGGCATCCCATTCAACGGCCCGATTGGCTCGGCACGCGTAGGTTATATCAACGACGAGTTGGTTCTTAACCCAAGCCCAGCGCAACTCGACGAAAGTAAGCTGGACCTGGTTGTTGCAGGGACAGAAGGCGCAGTACTGATGGTTGAATCAGAAGCTGATCGCTTGAGCGAAGAGCAAATGCTGCAAGCCGTGATGTTTGGTCACGAGCAACAGCAAACCGCTATCAATGCCATTAAAGAGTTCGCGGCTGAAGTCGGCACGCCTCAGTGGGATTGGAAAGCACCTGAAGTTAACGCTGCCCTACAAACCCGTGTGGCAGAAATGGCACAAGGTCCATTGGCTCAGGCATACCAGATCACTGAAAAAATGGCCCGTTACGAGCAAGTTGGCCAGGTGAAGCAAGACGTGGTTGCCGCTTTGCTGAGTGAAGACGAAAGCCTCAATGAACGTGAAATCCTCGGCATGCTTGGCGACTTAGAAAAAACCGTGGTTCGTGGTCGTATTATCGCCGGCGAACCGCGCATTGATGGCCGTGAAAAAGACATGGTTCGCGCCCTTGATGTCCGTACCGGCGTATTGCCACGTACACACGGCAGTGCCTTGTTTACCCGTGGTGAAACGCAAGCGCTAGTAACGGCGACCTTGGGTACCCAGCGTGATGCGCAAACTATTGACTCGATCATGGGTGAGCGCCAAGAAGGCTTCATGCTGCATTACAACTTCCCTCCATACTGTGTGGGTGAAACTGGATTTGTTGGCTCACCAAAGCGCCGTGAAATCGGCCATGGCCGTCTCGCTAAACGTGGTATCGCCGCGGTGATGCCAAGCCAGGACGATTTCCCGTACACATTGCGTGTGGTGTCTGAGATCACCGAATCTAACGGTTCGTCATCCATGGCATCTGTCTGTGGTACATCGCTTGCGCTGATGGATGCCGGTGTACCGGTGAAAAAATCCGTTGCAGGTATTGCCATGGGTCTGGTGAAAGAAGGTGACGAGTTTGTTGTTCTTTCGGACATCTTGGGTGACGAAGATCACCTCGGTGATATGGACTTTAAAGTGGCCGGTACCGACGACGGTGTGACTGCGCTACAAATGGACATTAAAATCGAAGGGATCACCAAAGAGATCATGCAAATCGCCCTGAACCAAGCAAAAGGCGCACGTCTGCACATCTTGGATGTCATGGATCAAGCGATTGGTTCAGCCCGTGATGATATCTCTGAGTTTGCCCCTCGTATCCATACCATGAGCATCAATCCTGATAAGATCCGTGATGTGATTGGTAAAGGCGGCGCGGTGATCCGTCAGCTGACAGAAGAGACCGGCACTACGATCGAAATCGACGACAATGGTACGGTAAAAATTGCTGCTACTGATGGCGACGCGGCAAAAGATGCGATCTCTCGTATCGAAGCGCTTACCGCCGAAGTAGAAGTGGGCCGCATCTATACCGGTAAGGTCCAGCGCATTGTTGATTTCGGTGCGTTCGTCTCTGTGATTGGCGGTAAAGATGGCCTGGTTCACATTTCTCAAATCGCCGATGAGCGTGTTGAGAAAGTGACCAACTATCTTGAAGTTGGCCAAGAAGTAGACGTCAAAGTGCTCGAGGTTGATCGCCAAGGACGCATTCGCCTAAGCATGAAAGAAGCCGCATCTGAGAAAGGCTCAGACAAGCCTTCAGAAGACGCCGCACCTGCGGAGCAAGCGCCAAGTACTGACGCTTAGAGTCATCGAGTTATTCATGATATAAAGGGGGCTGAGGCCCCCTTTTTTTTACACGGAGATGCGCCTTCATGACCGTTTTTTATAAACCACTGACCAATGTGGCGCTGTTATTGCTGATGATGGCGTCATTGTTGCTGACAGGATGTAGCAGTCAGTGGACCTTCCCACCGATGGCCGTTCCCTTGCAGCCAACACTGCAACAGGAAGTCCACTTGGCACGCATCGATCAATTACTCGCACGAAAGGATTTAAGCGACGAGGCACGTGCGCAACTGCATTATGAACGTGGATTAATGCACGATAATCTTGGCATGCGAGATTTGGCGCGATTAGATTTCAACCAATCTTTATCTTTAAAGCCTGACCAACCCGATGTATTCAATATTCTCGGTGTCTATTTTACTCAAAATGGCCATTACGATGCGGCTTACGAAGCGTTTGACTCAACGTTAGAGCTTGATGATAGCCATAGTTATGCCGAACGTAACCGCGGTATTGCCCTGTATTATGGCGGGCGCTATCGTCTGGCCTATCAAGACTTACTTAATCACTACCAAGAAGATCGCGACGACCCTTATCGCCTGATTTGGCTTTATTTAGTGGAGCGCGATTGGCAAGGTGAATCCCAAGCTCAACAAGCATTGTTAACCCGCAAAGCAAACGCCGAGACAACCGGCTGGGGCTGGCAACTGGTAGACATGTATCTGGGGGTGATCAGCGAGCGAGAGTTGCTTGAACAATTAGCCGCTCAGGGCAAAGATAACCAACAATTAGCAGAGCGCCTGTGTGAAGCGTATTTTTATCTCGCCAAACGGTACCAATATCAAGGCGATAACGATCGCGCTGTCGCGCTTTATAAGCTCGCCATGTCAGGCAATGTCTATCAATTTGTTGAGCATCGTTACGCGCTACTTGAACTCAACCGCCTGGCTTACCGTCAGCCATAGCCCATGCTTGCGACCCATATGCACCACTAAAAAGAGCTAGGTTTTCCTGCTCTTTTTATTTTTCACTGACACATAATCATCACGGGTGGGTGGGCGCTAATAGCTGTGGCGGTTGATTTTGCGGCTTATTTTTATGTAGCAATTGTTCAAACTCTCGCTTCGGCATCGGAGAATGAAAGTAATAGCCTTGAATGGTATCGCAATGTAAGTTGGTTAACACCGATGCTTGCTGGCGAGTTTCGACACCCTCAGCCACCACCGTCATCTCCATCGCTCGCCCAAGGTGGATAATACTTTCCACCAGCGTCACCTGCTTACTGAGCGCATCCATCTCATGGATAAAAGCGCGATCGATTTTGAGCTCATCAAGCGGAAAGCGCGCGAGATAGGACAACGATGAGTACCCTGTCCCGAAATCATCAATCGATAACGCAAACCCTAATGATTTAATCGCATTCAGCATGGTCAGCGCGTGCTCATCATTTCTCATTACCGCGCTTTCGGTAAGTTCAAAGGTAATATCTTCAGGATTGGCGCCAGTTGCTTTTAATAGCTTTTCCATATGTTCAATTAACTTAGGGCTACTAAATTGCTCAGGCGATAAATTGATCGCGACCCGGCCCGGTAATAATCCTTGTTGCCGCCAACGATGAACATTTTGAAACACTTCCCGCATCACATGGCGCCCAAGCGCCTCTATCAAGCCGCAGCGCTCAGCCACAGGGATAAAACGCCCTGGACTGATGTAACCTTCTACAGGGTGCTTCCAGCGCACCAAAGCCTCTGCGCCATTGATACGAAAATCACCCGCATTCACTTTGGGCTGATACCAGACTTCTAGGCTTTTGCTTTGCAATGCTTTTTGCAGCTCAATTTCCAGCCACAGACGCATCCGCGCTTCTTTGCTCATACTGTCGTTATACTCAACCACACGGTTTCGGCCTTGCTCTTTCGCCTCATACATTGCCGTGTCGGCATTTTGCAGTAATTGTCTGGCATCTTTGCCGTCTTCAGGGTAGCGCACCATCCCCAGGGAACAGGCCAAATATTTGCTAAAGTAGTGCAGTTCAAAAGGCTGGCTAATCGCGCCAACAACCTTGTCAGCTAACTGCTCGACCATGTCTTCAGTGGCAGGTTTGGGTAGGATCACCGCAAATTCATCGCCCCCCAAATGACCAATAATGGTGTCGGCGGAAAGCAGTGCGCGTAAACGTTGTGCGATATCTTGCAACACCCGATCACCTACGTGGTGGCCTAGCGAGTCATTGATATTTTTAAAATTATCCACGTCAAGATATAACATGGCTAAAGGCGTCTGCGCACGGATCAGTTTATCCAGTTCACTGCTAAAGCCATAGCGATTATACAATCCTGTCAAGGCATCAATATTGGCCCATTGCGGCTCGCCCACTTTGCTTATTTCATCGTGCTGTGCGGGTTGCAGCCGCTTCACCTCTGTATAAGGCGCGTGTAAGCGCAACATAGTGGCTTGTTTACCTAATACCTGAATCGGCGACTGAGAAAGGCGCACAGACGCACCTTTTTTACTACTCAATGCGTCAATGCACTCGCGATCATTGGCACTCGCTAAGCGCTCTATCACCGAATGGTTTTGATCGGCAAGCGCTAAATAATTCGCCACCGGTTCACCGAGCAAGTCGTCTGCGGATGCCACCCCTAGCAAGGTCGCTGCAGCAGGGTTCGCGGAGAGAATACAACCGTCCTCCACCAGGCAACAGCCATCGTCGATCAACGAACTTAAACGATGATATTTTTCATCCGCTTCTTCCAGCGCACTGGCTAAGATTTGACGCTCCGAGGTGTCAACTGCATGGAAAATAACACAAGGCTGTCCTTGCTCATCCTTATAGTTTTTAAGCGGTGCCACACTGAAATGAAAGCTTGAGCTATGATACTCATCCGCAATCACCACTTCTCCTTCCGCGCCATCCCCGCGTCTTGCTTTCTCATAATGCGGTTTTACCGCTTGATAAAACGCCTCGCCTAGCGTGTCTTTGTCACAAAGCCCCTTCAACGAGACAGAGGAAAGACCCGCCAACTCACAATAGCGCGGGTTAGCGTACACGTAGCGATCGGTACTATCTAGAATGGCAAAAAGGAACGGACTGTTATCGGTTAAGCAGTAAAACCAATCATTTAACGACGATATTGGCATGGGGGCTCACATTGGGTAATCACGCTCGATTATATCATCATCGAGACAAGCGTCTCATATATTAGACACTTTTAACTTCATTGTCAGTAGCACTTTATGAGGCACACGTCATAGGTTCAAGCTTTTCTCACTATATACCGCACATTTATCGGTAAAAAGAGAAAAGGCACTCAAAATCAGTAAAAAAGCGAGAGTATGTTGCCAAATCGCACAATTTGGCGGATATTTATGCATTTAGCTGCGTAATAATCTGTGCGAGACTCACTGTCACTATTGCACCGGATCGGGAATCGGTTATCCTGACCACAACATTTACTCACCGCTGTATGTCTTATGCTTATTCGCTCAGAAGCGCCCGCCGACTTGGTTAAACTGGATCGTTGGTGGCGCGACGATATCACGCGTCCTTATCAAGCCGACCAACTCAAGCAATGGCGTGAAGCCGGGCTTATTTCTCTGTCGTTGCTCGCGACCAGCGATATGGGAGAGGTACAGGGCCATATTGTGGTGATTGATGCGCAAATGGATAACAACAGCCAAGAAATCGCGTTATGGCACAGTCCAGATCCCGACCTTTTAATGCCACTCTTGGACGAAGCGGAATCCACCCTCTTTGAGTTTGGCTATACCCGGCTTAAAATAATGCCCAGTGCTGAGGCGGCGCGCGCTGAGTTTGCCCCGATACAGACCAACGATACCTGGTGGTATAAGCAATTAGCCGCCGCGACCGCTTAATACGGATGCCAAAACGATGTTAACCGACATTCAACGTTTACAAGCGATGGGCCTAGACGTCTGGCAGTTACGTCATCCAGCCATTTATGACCAAACGCACGAAGTTATTCAGTTACCAGACGCCTGCCAATTATTGCTGGTCTGTGATACGCCGCTCAGTGAAAAAGATGCGTGGTTGTTCGGCAATATACTCAAGAGCATGAAATTGCGCCCCGAGCAGGCGCGTCAATTACCGCATGCAGCGTTGTCGGCACTGGGTGAACATCGCTTAACCTGGTGTTGGTATATTGACACACCGGATGTGATTATTGATGGCGTACGACGTTTAGATTCGATTCCCTTAGCGCAGATGCACGATAACCCAACCGCCAAACGCGATCTGTGGCGGCAGATTTGCCAATATGACTGATTATTATCTTTGTCCGCTGGCGCACGATGACATCACAGCCATCAGCGCAATCGAGCGGCGCGCCCACAGTTCACCCTGGTCAGACACCCAACTGGCGGCGCCAACTGGCCGTTTTGACCACGCGTATGGGCTTCATTTAATGCAGCCACACGCATTACTGATTGGGTATTTTTACGCGCGCTGTGTCGCCGGGGAGGGGGAATTATTGAACATTGCGATTGAGCCCACCTATCAAGGGCAAGGATGGGGAAGTATTTTACTTGAGGCGATGATCAAACGCCTAAATGAAGCCGGTGCGGAGAGTATCTGGCTGGAGGTACGCGAAAGCAACATCGCGGCGCAAGTCTTGTATCAAAAATATGGCTTTAAGCCCGTCAGCCGCCGAAAACACTATTATGCGTGTGCCGACGGTCGACGAGAAGATGCGTGGGTGATGCAAAAAGTAGCCGATTGAAACTAAGGCTGCTCACCACTATCTAACCTGATCGGTGGCAGAATATAGCCTTGATAGCCCTGACAACCTAACTGATGAAAATACTGGTGCTGCTCTGATTGTTCAATCCCAGTGGCAATGACAGTGATCTCTCGTCCCAGCGCAATATTGACTAGCATGCGAATGAATACATCATCCACATCGCTCGACTGCTGACCAAACCCGATATCCAATTTGACATAATCAGGCTCGATATTTTTGATGTAGTCGACGTTATCCATATTACGGCCAAAGTGATCAACCCCAACGGCAAAGCCTTGACCACGGATTAAACGAAACAATGCCTTGCAAGCTTCAGGATCAGCATGCACCGCTTTTTCTGACACTTCAAACGCCAGTTTATCGGCGAGATAGGTTTTGAGTAAAAAGTGACTTAACCAATCATAGAATGTTTGGCTTTGGACACTTTCGATGGTGATATTGATCGCGAGCTTGTCACTGTGAGGATTTTTATTAAGGTAGTCACTCACCCTATTTAGCACGTGAATATCAAACTCTTCGCCTAATGCATACATCTCAATACGGTTGAGCAACTGACCCGCAGATAGCCAGCTATCGTCCACCCAAAGGTGTGCGTACACCTCTTGATGCCAATTATATTGATTATCACGATGACGAACCGGTTGGGCATAAAGCGCTAATGGATTTTTGTGCAACGCTTCAAGCAAAACATGCCGCCATTGCTCTCGGGTCCGGCTATCAACTTGTTCATCCGTTGGCCAAAAGTAAACCTCGTTTTGGCGCTTCGCGTGTTGTAATGCATTATCCGCTTTCGCCATCAGGCTCACCGTCTCGTCGGTACGCGTTTGCGCAATACCTAAGTGAAAGCCTTGATTGACCGGTAGCGAGATATTCTCTAGCTCTTGATTGATCACCCGTAATAACTGGCGTAAGTAACGCCGTAATGCTTTCTCTTCATCGGTAACCAGTAGGATCGCGATTTCATTATGACTCAACCTTGCCACGACTTGATGCGTGCTGGCTAAGCTCTCCTGCGTTAACGCTTCTCCTAGTAATCGCCAACATTGATCCCGGTATTGATATCCATAGCGAGCGCGTAAACGTGATAACCAATCCGCCTCTAACAGAATTAAGCTGCAACCGACTTCATCGTTGATAAAGCTTTGCAGCTGGTGCTGAAAATAGCCACGGTTCGGTAAGCGTGATACCGGATCAACCATGAGTTTATCGCGCAAGCGTGCCAATTCGTCTTGTTGTGATTGCTGCATCCGTGCGACTTGTTGCCCGGCAAGATTAAAGGCGTTTTGCAGTGCCGATAAATCACTCACACTGGTTGACACTTGTGTCGGATGAAAATCACCATGTCCTAACGACGTCAGTCGCTGACTGAGCTCCCCCAGAGGGACGGTAACACGACGGAACATAAAAGACGCGGCGACAATAACGGCCACACCCGCAGCCAATAACCAGCCGACTAATCGCACCAGTCGTTGCCATAACTCAGCAATGTCTTGATGAGGATCGAACGTCATGGTCAGCTTCGCTAACTGTGTCCAGCCGTTGCTCACCGAGACGGAGGTTGTGTTCACCGTTAAGCCCGTCGCTGTCGCGAACCAGTTCGGCACATGCATTGCCGGGCGGTCAGATTCCCATACTTGGCGTTCCCCAGATAGCATGGGCTCGATCGTGATCTGACTCACTTGGGGCATACTGATAAACTGGGAAGCTAACTGCGTGAGTCGTTGTCCATCACTTTGTTCAAGTACCGCGGGCAGCGCTTCAGCCAGCGTCTTACTGAGTAAGTTTGATTGTTGCTGCTGCTGTTGTTTGCGTTGCTCCGCGCTCAACTGAAATACCACTGCTGTGGTCACCAATACAGTGACCACAGTAGCGGCGACGACAAACGAAAGCACACGTTGATGCAGTGTCATTGCGCGCCTCGCCAGCCGATACGTGAAATGACTATCGAAGTGACCATTGGCGTAGCCGCTAATCTGATTCCGATGAATAAATAGTCCATCGTTTCTCCGTTATGCCGTGTTCGCCAGAAACAGTCGCGACCACTCGGCGATTTGTTTCATTGGCTCTGTCTGTCTCAGCATCGATTAATGGGCGTGTCTCACCGAAGCCTTGCGCGCTAACGCGACTGCGGTCAAGGTAAAACTGATTAACGAGCACGTCCGCAATCGCCTCTGCGCGTCGCTGTGACAACGCTAAATTGTAGCTCGCCGCACCCACTTTACTGGCATGACCTTCAATGAGTACCGACGCCTTAGGATAACGGCGCATAAATTCGGCAAGATCACGGATATCACCATACTGACTCTCACGAACCTGGGCCGAATCCGTAGCAAATTGGACATTCAGCTCGAACGATGCGGTTTCTATTCGCTCTTGCGGGCATCCTTCATTATTGACCCGAGCTTGTTCAAGCGTCGCGTTACACTGATCGCGCGCGGCAATTACACCATCTTTGTCTTGATCGGTGAGGTCACGGCTTTGTATGATCTTCGTTTCCATGGGATCAACCGACTGTGGCGCACAGCCACTGATCATGAGCCCGGTAAAAAGAAGTAAACTCAACTGCTTCATTATTCACTCCCCTCACTGTACAGCGATGCCGTGTCCCAGCTTGCAGGCGTATCGATTCTTAGTGAGGCCAGTAATTGCCCAGTAGCGTTTAATATTCGATATTGTGCATACCGCTCATCGGCTTCTTTACTTAGGTATTCACGGCGTGTTTCAAACAACTCATTTTGCGAGTCCAATACATCCAAAAGCGTCCGCGCATTGAGGCGAAACTCTTCGCGATAGGCATCTCGGGTATCGGTAGCGGCTTCGACATGTTGGCGCATAAAGTCACGCTGCTGTTCAAGATAGGTTCGCGCGTTCCAGGCTAAAGTGGCCCCTTCAACCACTTGGCGATGGGTCATCTCATTAACTTCTCGCGCCTCGATGGTTTGATAAGCCGTTTGTCGCTCTCGGGCACGATCGGCACCACCATTAAATAAGTTGTAGCGCATGCGTACCATGGCTTGGATATTATTATTCTCGCCACCGACATCTGGCGGACCCGCACCGTCTTCGCCACCAATGTTTTCGTTCCAATTAGCATCGACTTCTACGTTGATGGTCGGTAAATACGCGGCACGAGAGCCATCACGGGCTGCATTCGCCGCCGCAATATCTGCTTGTGCAGATTGCAAACGCGGATGGTTATCTAACGCCATATCCAAGGTAGTATCCAGCGACTGCGGCAGCATCGCGGCATCGGGGCTGGGTAAGTGTAAATCCTCAGGTGCGATACCGACGACCTTCATAAAAGCACTACGCGCATCGGCGAGGTTATTACGCGCCGACATTAAGTTTGCGTTCGCACGCGCTAAGCGTCCTGTCACCTGAGACAAGTCGCTGGCTTTGGCAAATCCACCTTGATTGCTTTCTTCAATCGCATCGTAGATTTCCTGATGGTTATCTAGGTTTTTTTCTGCCAGGATCACAATCTCTTCAGCTACGAGCACATCCAGATAAATACGTGACACTTCCAACGCTTTATCTTCTGCGGTGGCAATCAAGCCCCACTGCTCGGCCGTGGCTTCGTTTTGTGTCCGCGCCACTTCATGTTGGGTACGAAAGCCATCAAAAAGCATTTGGCGTAATGATAACCCAAGCTCACGACGAGTTAGGTCTACTTCATCATCCGTGCTGGTATCACGGCGAGTGCCTGGTGAGTCCGTCCATTCCTGCCCCACACCAGCGGTCGCATCCAGTGTGGGATAATAACCGGCTTTGGCTTGGTCTATAGATTGCTCACGCGCTTTATAGCGCGCAAAGGCTTCACGTATTTGTGGATGAGACTCGAGTGAGCGAGCCACCGCTTGCTCCAATGTTTGCGATATTGCAACGGGTGAAATCAAGCTCATGGCTAGCGCGATAGCCGTTATGCGCGTTTTATGACACAGATGCGAAAGGGTCGGCATCTTGTTTCTCCTTGTTGTGATTATTTAGCGCTCGCGTAGTGCGTTTTCTTTTGCCCGTAAAATAGGATTGAGAAGATAATCCAACACCGTGCGCTTGCCGGTAATAATATCAACCGAGGTCAGCATGCCAGGAATAATCGGCATCGGCGTGCCATCATCCCGCGTTAAGTGCGATGCCTCAGTCCTGATTCGCACGAGGTAAAAGCTATTCCCTTCTTCATCCTGCGTGGTATCGGCACTAATGTGCTCCACTTTACCGTCTAGCCCGCCATAGCGGGTAAAGTCATACGCGGTGACTTTTACAACGGCCGGTAACCCAGGATGTAAAAATGCAATGTCTTTGGGCAAAATTTTCACTTGTACGAGCAGCTGATCTTCAGTGGGTACAATTTCTATCACATCTTCCCCGGGGCCCACGACACCACCCAATGTGTTGATGTGCACCGTTTTCACCGTGCCATCGACAGGCGAAGTAATGACGGCTTTGTCCACTTTATCTTGTGCCCCGACGGTCGCCTCTGTGAGTCGAGACAGCCGTGCCTCGCTTTCACTCAGCTTGGCCCGTGTCTCACCAATAAACTGCAAAGCAGCCTCACGGCGTTTTAAGATAGATTCATCTAACGCTGCTTTAATTTTAGGCCGCGACAGTCTTAAGTTGGTCAGCTCACCCTGCATATCATTGATCTGTCTTTCCAGTTTGAGAAGCTCCACTTCTGAGACAATCTTCTTTTTTACCAAAGGACGTGTGATATTGATCTCACGATCCATAATCGATAACGAGTTAGTTAGCGTTTTTATCTTGGACGCCACTTCTTCCAACGCTTGGCGTTTCTGAACGATTTGTTGTCCCTGAATATCCAGTTGATTACGTAGACTGTCCAGTCGGCTCCGATATTCTGACTTTTGCCGTGCAATTAACTGGGGTTTACGGCTGGTGAGTGAATCAGGAAAACTGATGGGACGCGGCACAACCTCAATCTGTTGCTGCCATGGCTGGCTAGGTGGCTGAAGAATGACACTATCAAGTTCACTGTACATGCGCGTGACCGAAGCCCGCAAACTGTCAATTTCTTGCTCTTGCTGAGCCAGATCGGAACGAAAGCGGGTGGCATCAATACGCGCGAGAGGCATCCCTTTTTCAACCAATTGCCCTTCATCAACATACATCGCCTGCAAAATGCCACCATCTAGGCTTTGGATCAGCTGGACATGAGAAGGAGGAATGACTTTACCACTGCCCCGAGTGACCCGATCCAGCTCCGCCACCGCGGCCCATACAATAAAGCTTGCAATCAGCAGTAAGGCAACCCAAACCACCGCACGGTACTTGAGCGGGGTATCTGTCATCATCGCGCCATAAACATCGTCAATCATGTCAAGATCAGCGGGTTGGCTGGCCTTTTTAACGACCTTGCTCATGACGCATTTCCTTTGTTGAGCTTACTGAGGACTTTGTCGCGCGGACCATCCATTACAATGCGTCCTTTGTCCATCACAATCACCCGCTGCGCGAGGTTGAGCAGTGACATGTTATGGGTCACCATCACCAGTGTTCGTGATTTGGCTGCGACTTCCATCGCTTTAATAAATTGGTTTTCAGCGTGTGCGTCTAAACTGGCCGTCGGTTCATCCATCACCAGCACAGGCGGCTCATTAAGCAACGCCCGTGCTAAAGACACCGCCTGCCTCTGACCGCGAGAAAGGCGTTCGCCACGCTCTCCCACCTGTTTATCTAGGCCTTCATGGTCTTGCGCGGTAAACAAACTCACGCCTGACAGCTGCACGGCACGCATCAGCTGGTGCTCAGTGACTTGGCGCGTACCAAACATAATGTTTTCGCGAATAGTGCCATGAAACAGCGTCACATCTTGTGCCAAATAGCCCACGTTGCGACGCAAATCTGAAGGATGGATTTGACGGCTATCGACGCCATCAAACCGTAAACTGCCTTGGTTGGGCTGAAAAAGACCGGCTAACAGTTTGAGTAACGTGGTTTTACCCGAGCCATTTTTACCTAAGATAGCGATCACTTCACCCGGCTGAACGCGAAAATTCAATGGATAAAGCGCCGGTTTTTCCGTCTCTGGATAATTAAAGGCCAAGTTATCGGCACTGAGTTCACCTTTAAGGCGTTTACGACTGACAAGGTGCCCTTTATCAGCAAACTCATCCTCTTGCTCCATCATCGCATTCAGTTGGCGCAGCGAGGTGCTGGTTTGATTCCAACGGTTGAGCAAACTCGCCATTTGCGCCATGGGTGACACCGCTCGGCTGGAAAGCATCACTGCCGCGATGATCCCCCCCATGGAGATATCGCCGTCCGCCACCCGATACACCCCCAAGATCACCACGGCGATCGCCATCATCTGGGTGATGAAAGTGGCAATGTAAGAAACGTTGTTGGTGATTTGTTTGACTTTAAAGTTCCAATTCGCCGTGTGCGCGGTCATTTGCTGCCAACTGCGCTGCACGATGCCTTCGGCGCCATTGGCTTTGATGCCTTCTAACGCCGATAAACTTTCAATGAGATGGCCATGGCGTTCAGACGCGTATTTATTACTCTCTTCAATCGCTGCGCGCAATTTAGGCTGGACCGAGATGGTGTAGCCCAAGATCAGTAACCCAGCCACGACCGGCACCATGGCCAGATCGCCCGCGACTAGATAAATAATCGTGATAAAGAAAACCGCAAACGGCAAATCAACCAAGGTGGTGATAGTCGCCGAGGTGAGCATGTCTCGCACAGAGTCGAACTCACCCAACTGTTTGGCCGTGGCCCCCACACTGCCGCCACGATTGGCCAGCGGCGTACCCATCAGCCGTGCAAACAGTCGAGACGAAACAATAATATCGACTTTCTTCCCGGCCATATCAATCATGTAGGAGCGCAACTTGCGCATGATAAAGTCAAAGCAGTAGGCCAAGGTGGCGCCGCTAGCTAACACCCACAAGGATTCAAACGCCAAATTAGGAACGATCTTGTCATAGACGTTCATTACGAACAGCGGCGACACTAAAGCAAAGAGGTTCACCAACACCGAGGCGAGCAACGCATCGCGATAAATAGGCGCAGCGTCTTTGACCGTTTGCCAAAACCAGTGGATTTTATTGTCGTGCAGGTGTAAATCGACCGACTGATCACCGCGGTACTGGCGCTTAATAAAAAAGCAATACCCGACATACATCGCCTCAAGGGCTTCAAGCTGCATGGTTTGCTCGCCGCCATTTTCGGGCAACTGAATCAGGGCAGTGCCTGCCTCATTATCAATTTCACGCAGCACACAGGCTTTTTGATCTGCTAACAGTAACACGCAAGGGAGCAATAACGGCCCTAAGTTATCCAGGTTGCGACGTGACAAGCGTGCGGCCAAACCGGCGCGCCCTGCCGCTTGTGGAAACATATCGGGCGTGAGTAGCGCATTGGTCATCGGCAAGCCCGCAACTAACGCATCCCCCGAGCAGGGGGTGCCATAGTGTTCGGTCAGCAATACCAAACAATCTAGCAAGGGATCGTCGGTGGGCTGTTCGCCCGCTGCGATTCGCCACTGCACCGATTGATTATTATTTGAAGGGTCAGTCACTTACATCTCTCTTTTGACCGAAAACAAAAGGCAGCGACATGATAGCCGCTGCCTGAGGGTGATTACCAGTCCGCCGTATCCACTTTGATCTCTAGGTCTTGGCTATCTCCTACTGAAAGTTCAGCATTATCATCATTTTCAGTCAATCTTAGCTCCCCTTCTTGGCCACCAATCAAGGTGTTGATCACCACTTCTTGCTGACCACCGTTGGTAACGACGCTCAAGCTTTCAATGTTAATCTGCTGATCCATTTGGCTATCGTGATCGGCATCAAGGCCAATCGTTAAGGTGGCCTCGGTATCACCACTTTCAGAGGTTTGCAATGATATAGATACCTGCGCATCTTTAATGAGATCAGTCAAGTCCTCGACAAACGCGAGGGTATCTTGCGTGTCACCTTGGTTATCAAAATCGACAATGACATCGGTGTCAGTCCCATCGCCATCGGCAGACGATGGCATATCATCCAACGACCACTGGAATTTATCGCTACCGGTGCCTCCGATGAGAATGTCATTGCCTTGGCTGGCTTCTAAAACATCGTCACCTATGGTCCCTGTAACGGTAGTCACCTGATCGCCCCACTCTGCATTCACTTTTACGTCGTCAAAACTGAACTTATTAAACCAACCTACACCACCCAATACATCCTCAAATCTAAGATCACCGTTGTCATCAGTTTTCATATATGAGTCGCCATCTGGGTTTAAATCGGCTTGGTCAAATAAAGCTGGCGCCCCCTTGCCGGATAACGGCTGCCCATTAACGACAGCTTGCCAGTTTCCGTACTGATTTTGCTCAAACGTTACATTGGCTTGGTCTGATATTGCATTTTCACTACCACCATCTGGAATAATAAAGAATCCAATTTCGCCTTGGGCGTAACCATCTAGATCAAATGTAGCATCTTTATTAGCGTTCGATGCATTCGCCCAAACCACTTTACCAATAGTGGGATTGCCTTCGTCATCTTTGACATAATAGCCAAAGCTATTGTTATACCCCGCAATCCCATCATCGTTAGTGAGCGTAAGCGGTTGCGACACATTACTCGTCACTTCATTCGGTAAAATGACGTTTAATGGCGAAGCGGTGTCTTTGATTTCGTCATCAACAAGATTGCCTTGATCATCGACCTCAGCGGCACCAACAGTCACGGATAAATCAGGGGCACCTCCCTCAGGCAATTCAAGCGTGACCGAGAAACCAGGACTTGTCTGAAGTGCATCAATCGGCACTTGCCAATCACCTGAATCAAGCTGCTCGCCATCCGGTACGCTGCCCCCTTCAGGCATGCCCGATATAATTACTGATGTGATTCGCTCAGAGCCGTCGTTATCGTTCAACGTCACATCAACATCCAGCTGCACAATGTCCGCAACTTTGGTCAGCTCGCCGTTTTCATAGCTGTATTTACCATCAGCGAAGTAAATCGTTTCAATTTGATAAAGATCGTGGCTTGCACCGTTATGTAAATCGTTACTTAGGAAGAGATTATGTGATGTTTGCTGAACTACCGTATAATCAGCAAAGTTACCTTGGAGGTATACAGTATCGTGGCCATTATTCCCGGTATAGGTTGTTGCTGCGCCAGCGTTACGTGACACCATCACATCATCACCATTATTGGCAACAAAATGGTACGAACCGTCTGATGTGCCGCCAATGATCAGATCATTGCCACCTTGCGTTTCAACCTTATGGGACTGATCGTCCACAATCTCATCATACTCACCGGATGGCGATCCTTCATGCTCCTCTGCATATTTTATTAGTGCGTCGGCTGGGTGACTATCAGCTGAGGGCTCGGACAGCGAGGCCGAGACCGTTAGTCCGTCAGAGGCAAGGTAGACGGCGCTATCACTGCCTGGTTCTGATGTATTGTCGTGCTGGTCTTCCAGCACCGCTGTCACGGTGAGGGTTTCACCTTCCGCTGGCGCATCGAACGAGGTCGCGACGCTGCCGTTGCTGATGTCGGTGTCGGCCAACACGATGTCGTTGGTGGTGGTGCCATCGCTGACGCTGATGGTGTCACCGGCCACGGCACCCGCTGGCAAGTCGACGTTGACGTCGACCTGGCCATCGAGCTCGTCACTGCTGATCACGCCATCATTGTTGGCGTCTTCGGTGATGGTGACCGTCGGCGTGAAGAGCTCATCTATGGTCTTTTCATCGCCATCTATATTGATCAATTCAAAATCACGCAGCTCAACACGATCGCCAGTATCACTGTTTTCCACAATGACGTAACCATTACTATCTTTGCTGAACGATAGGCTGTCGGCACTCGCATTAAATATAGCCTTGTCATTTGCTGCACCGCCGTCGATGACGAGTTGATCGTTCGCATCATCAGTAATGATATTAACCGTATCGTTACCGGCACCAGTTAAGACATAATCATCCCCAGTTTCGGTATTAACATTCGCCCCGTTACCGTGCCAGTAATGTACAATGTTCGAATCTTCACTGGCATTA
This sequence comes from Salinivibrio sp. AR640, assembly GCF_001995405.1. Taxonomy (NCBI): domain Bacteria; kingdom Pseudomonadati; phylum Pseudomonadota; class Gammaproteobacteria; order Vibrionales; family Vibrionaceae; genus Salinivibrio; species Salinivibrio sp. AR640. Next base: position 43,960 of record NZ_MUFD01000024.1, read on the forward strand.
CCCGCCTCATCAGTCTGAATCGCTTTGAAGAATTCATTATCATTGACGGGCGTATTGTCGAGATCTGTAATATCTAAAGTCCAGAATCCATCACCATCCACCTCGACCTCGGTCGCGACACGAACATAACCATTCGGATTGGTATCATTACCATTAGTCGTACTGCCTTCTTTGCTATACAACGTTATGATTGCTCCGGGTTCACCCGTGCCGTGCAAAGTGACATCGCTGTAATCACTACCCGCTGAGTCATCGGTGATATTGGTGATGACTGGGGGGTTGGGGGGAGTCGCATCCAGTGCGGCGTTGTCGGTCGCTTCAACGGTTTCGCCGTTGTTATCGGTGGCTTGCGCATCGATGGTCAGAGCGCCGTCGGTCAGGCTGCTGACGTCCACGTCGGCAACGCTGTAGTCGCCGTTTCCATCCACGGTGGCCGTGGTGGTCACGGTGTTTCCGTTCTGGTCGGTGATCGTGAGGCTCACCTCACCNCGCATCCAGTGCGGCGTTGTCGGTCGCTTCAACGGTTTCGCCGTTGTTATCGGTGGCTTGCGCATCGATGGTCAGAGCGCCGTCGGTCAGGCTGCTGACGTCCACGTCGGCAACGCTGTAGTCGCCGTTTCCATCCACGGTGGCCGTGGTGGTCACGGTGTTTCCGTTCTGGTCGGTGATCGTGAGGCTCACCTCACCGCCTTCCGGTACGTCTGTGCTGGTACCGCTGATGTCGAGGCTGTTGGTCTCGTCAACCGTCGCCGTCACCGTGAGGTTGCCATCAACCGCATCCAGTGCGGCGTTGTCGGTCGCTTCAACGGTTTCGCCGTTGTTATCGGTGGCTTGCGCATCGATGGTCAGAGCGCCGTCGGTCAGGCTGCTGACGTCCACGTCGGCAACGCTGTAGTCGCCGTTTCCATCCACGGTGGCCGTGGTGGTCACGGTGTTTCCGTTCTGGTCGGTGATCGTGAGGCTCACCTCACCGCGCTGTAGTCGCCGTTTCCATCCACGGTGGCCGTGGTGGTCACGGTGTTTCCGTTCTGGTCGGTGATCGTGAGGCTCACCTCACCGCCTTCCGGTACGTCTGTGCTGGTACCGCTGATGTCGAGGCTGTTGGTCTCGTCAACCGTCGCCGTCACCGTGAGGTTGCCATCAACCGCATCCATTACCGCTTGATCACTCCCCGGCGCGGAGGTGTTGCCGGAGGTGTCGGTAATGGTGGCTTCTACGGTTAATGTTTCTCCGTCTGCAGGAGTGTCTGGCAGTGTGATGGTGACGGTGCCGTCTATGATATTTTGCTCGGTAATCGTCGAGGTTTGACCATTTATCGTTAATACATCGCCCGGATTAGCACCGGTATCGGACAGATCGATCAATACCTGGATCCCATCACCAAGCTCTTGCCCACTAATAATGCCATCGTTGTTAGCATCATTAACAATGGTCACGCCAGGGATTCCGGGAGCGGTGGTGTCAATCGCAAGCCCCGCTCCTCCTTCTGCATCGCTACCAATCGCCCCGTCGTTGGTTGCAAGCGAATCAGTATCAAATCCTGAGCTTGCAATGGTCTCGCTTCCATCACGCTCAACATTGACATAACTCCATGAGCCACTGCCAGCTGCAGCGTCACCACCAGCGGCGGTCGCTTGGTCATCTTCAATGGTGATCTCGCCTTCACCATCAAGGATTTGTTGCTGAATCTCGGCTATTTCATCTTGAACATCTTGCGGCAATCCATCGAGCACGGTGCCGGACTGCTCTCCCTGAGCCTCAACGGCGAGTAATGTTCCGTCGCTGAGTACAATAACAGCCTCACTGTTATCTGGCAGAACCAGCTCGGTTCCAGACGGAAAGGACGTGCCTTCGGTCACTGTCATTGGCGTGCCATTGACAAGCAGTACACCATTTCCTTGGATACTTTCGACGTTTACATTGCGAGAGAGCGAGGTTGATTTCATAGCCGGGACTCTTTATCCATAAAAAATGTGAGGTGCATTCAAAGTCTATTACTTGCATTATCTAAGCAATTAGACTTCTTCGAAAGTAATTTTACGCCGAAATGTGCACTTTGTACGGCTCAACATTGAGACAATACGTAAGTATAGGTGGGTGTTTGAAACGGCGCGAAACTATGCTCTCAAACCATGCCCTTAAAGTATGCGCTTAAATGTCACTATTAACGGGATTGAGTGTTTTATCTCTTAGTCACATCGATGCATTACGGTTGAACTGGCTTTTTCGATGAAGTCTTGGATGTAATCATCTCTTTGTCCCTCGCGTACACCCAAATGGATCGATTTATGAATGCCTGTTTTGCCCATGCGAAGAATATGTAGGTTTAAACGCTGTTGATATTCCAAAGCCAGCCATTTGGGGAGTGCCGCGATCCCGCGCTCAGCGGCAACCATTTGCAGCATGATATCGGTTGTTTCTATGGTTTTGTGTTTGCGCGGTGCACAGTGCGCCGGCGCCAAAAACTGGGTAAAGACATCTAAACGCGATTGATCAACAGGGTAGGTAATCAGCACTTCCTGTGTTACTTGCTCAGGATCAACATGGTCAAACGCCGCGAGTGCACTTCGTCCGCTCACCACCAGCACCTGTTCGTAATCAAACACGGATACGTATTCTATGCCTGGTTTAAGTAAGGGATCGGGCGTGACGAGCACATCAATCTCATGGCCAAACAATGCGCCCAAACCACCGAATTGGAACTTTTGTTTGACGTCAACATCCACATCCGGCCATTGATGTAAGAAAGGCTCAACCACCTTAAGCAACCACTGATAACAAGGGTGACACTCCATGCCGATGCGCAATGTACCGCGCTGGCCTTGAGCAAATTGTTTAAGCTGCTGTTCAGCGTGCTCGAACTGAGGAAGCATACGCTCAGACAGCGTAAGCAAGTACTCACCCGCTCGCGTGAAATGAAGCTGCCGTCCGGATTTTTGCCACAAGCTAATCCCGAGCTGGCTTTCTAGCTTTTTCATCGCATGGCTAATCGCGGACTGGGTGAGATAAAGCGTCTCTGCGGCTGCGGTAAGCGACCCTTGCTCTTTGATCGCTCGCAAAATATGAAGGTGGTGACGTTCTAACATGTCTATTCCATGACTAAAATTCATTGATTGATGAAATAATGCCATTTTAGTTCATAACGAGAAAGCCCTATGCTGAATTCAATCAAAAAGGAGGACGTATAGATGGCTAAAACTCATAATCTCGGCTTTCCACGTATCGGCGCCCAGCGCGAACTTAAATTTGCACTCGAGCGTTACTGGCGTGGCGAATCATCCCAACAAGACTTAACCGATCTTGCGAAAGATCTGCGCCGCAGTCACTGGCAACAACAAAGTGAACTCGACATCGCTCCCGTTGGCGACTTTTCATTTTATGACCATGTGCTCGACACCAGCTTTTTAGTCGGCAATGTCCCTGACCGTGTGGCTGCCCATCAAGATAACACCCTGGATAACTACTTCCGCGTCGCTCGTGGCCGCTCGGCAAACGATAGTGCTTGCCAGTGCGTGCATGCCGGTGAAATGACCAAATGGTTCGATACCAATTATCACTACATCGTGCCAGAATTTACCGCGCAAACAACGTTTAGTCTTCATGCTGAAAATCTATTGACGCAAATAGAAGAAGCCAAAATAACCGGTATAAACACCAAGCCAGTTTTAGTCGGCCCCGTGACTTACCTTTGGCTGGGCAAAGAAAAAGATGCATCGAACAAACTGGATCTGCTCGATAAGCTCTTGCCCGTGTATCAAACACTGCTGAGCAAACTGGCAGAAAAAGGCATTGAGTGGGTCCAAATCGACGAACCGATCTTGGTCACGGAGCTCGCGCCTGAATGGCAGACGGCGCTAAAAACCGCGTATCGTGCATTAAGCCAAACCAAGGTCAAGTTATTGCTGGCGAGCTACTTCGGCGAGCAAGCTGAAAATCGTCCATTGGCGCAATCGTTGCCCGTTGACGGCTGGCACTTGGATGCTATTCGTGGTCGAGGGGATGTGGATGCATACCGTGACACGCTTGGCGCTCAACACGTCCTATCTCTGGGTGTGATTAATGGTCGTAATGTTTGGAAAACTAACCTTGATGCCACGTTAGAATGGCTCGAACCGATTCATCAATCTCTAGGGGATCGCCTCTGGCTCGCGCCGTCTTGCTCTTTGCTTCATGTGCCGGTCGATTTGGAAAGCGAGAAAAACCTCGATCCTGAGGTAAAAAACTGGCTTGCCTTTGCTCACCAAAAGCTAGAGGAGTTGGATGTACTCGCGCGCGCCCTTAATCACGGCCGTCAAACCGTTCAGCCCGCGCTGGACAATAACCGTGAGGCAATAGAAAGCCGTCAGCAATCACCACGCGTACACAACCCTAAGGTGCAAGCCGCATTGGCAGCGATTACACCACAATTAGGGACACGGCAGCGTCCGTTTGCAGAGCGCATTCGCTTGCAACACGAGCAGCTCAATCTGCCACGCTTCCCGACCACCACCATAGGCTCATTTCCACAAACCAGTGCCATTCGCCAAACGCGCTTGCAATACAAGAAGGGCGACATTGATGCCGCCACTTATCAAGACATTATGCGCAAAGAGATCGCCCATGCGGTGGAAAAGCAAGAAGCGTTAGGGCTCGATGTGTTAGTACATGGCGAGGCTGAGCGTAATGATATGGTGGAGTACTTTGGCGAACAGCTAGATGGGTATGTGTTCAGTCAGTTTGGCTGGGTGCAATCGTATGGCTCTCGCTGCGTCAAGCCGCCGATTTTGTTTGGTGATATTGAACGCCCTAAAGCGATGACGGTGGAATGGACCCAGTACGCGCAATCTCTGACTGATAAGCCGCTGAAAGGCATGCTCACTGGACCGGTCACCATTCTTAATTGGTCATTTGTGCGTGATGATCAGCCTCGAGCACAGACCTGTAACCAACTGGCGCTGGCGATCCGCCAAGAAGTGCAGGATCTTGAGAAAGCTGGCACTCAAATCATTCAAATAGATGAAGCGGCGCTGCGTGAAGGTTTACCTTTGCGTCGCAGTGAGTGGCAAAATTACCTCGATTGGGCAATCAACGCGTTTAAAATTGCCGCCAACGGTGTGAGTGACGAGACGCAAATCCATACCCATATGTGTTATTCCGAGTTTAACGATATCATCGCATCCATCGCGGATATGGACGCCGACGTGATCACCATAGAGACCTCTCGCTCGGATATGGAACTGTTGGACGCATTTGATCACTTTGACTATCCCAATGACATTGGCCCTGGCGTGTATGACATTCACTCCCCCAATACGCCAAGCCAAGCGCAAATTGTTGGGTTAATGGAAAAAGCCGCCGCCCGTATTCCTGCAGAAAGATTGTGGGTGAACCCAGATTGCGGCCTAAAAACGCGCCAATGGGATGAGGTGATCCCGGCATTAGAAAGCATGGTTGCAGCGGCGAAAGCGCTTCGTCAGTGACACTGCGTCAGTAGCGCGAAGACCAAAACATCGTCAAACAAAAAACGCGCCACGGATGCTCCGATGGCGCGTTTTTTATTCACACGTTATTGGCTAATACGAATATCAGCGCGGCGATTAATAGCACGCCCTTGCTCGGTGTGATTGGTCGCAGCAGGCCGTGACTCACCTTGGCCGCTTAGCGTCACTGTGTTGCCACCATCCGACGAAATAAAGGGGGCAACCGCGTCCGCTCGCCGTTGTGACAATTGCTGATTATAGTGTGCGCTTCCGACACTATCGGTATGGCCAGTGACCGAGATCTGTGATGGGTGTTTTGCTAACGTCTGCGCTAAGCGTTGCAAAATCGCTTGGCCTTGGGAAGAGACACGCGACGTATCAAAGTTAAAATGCACACGCGCTACCGGCGAATTGGGCGCTTGCTGCCAGTAAGCATGACTTTTAATAAAACTGGCACACTGTGGCGACACATCAAGCGCGTCAATTTGTGCAACCAGCCACTGGTGATTGGCGGTGGTTTTGGGGGAAACCGAGAGTAGTTTATTATCCTGATAAGTGCGCGCGATGACGCCGTCACCGGTCGTCACCTGGTAATGTGCCGACCCTTCTTGCATGACGCAGTAAGTATCAAATAAGGCGTCATTCGCCCACACGATATTGGGAAGGCTCAGTACGAGTGCAATATTGATCCATTTAATCATTGGATGCTCCTTGTCATGGGGCGAGGTGGCCGATTTCTTCAGTAATAAGCTCGAGGATTTTATTTTTTATTGCCACGAAATTATCTGCCTTAAAGACATTATCTTTCTTAACACACTTAGTTAACCCAACATCGTTAGGCACTTCATAACCAAAAGCGATCATTGCTATTCTAGCTTTAACATTCTCTGTTTGACCATTAGCTTTTTTAGACTCTCTTGATTCGAGTTTTTTTATTATATTATCGCACAGACCCAATTTGACGAGAGAAGTCATTCTATTCTCCCGCCAGTCCGGATAATCTTTTCCATCAGACAATATTATAATCAATTGCCGCGGATTCGGGTTAGAAATAGAATAAGCCATATATGCAGCATCAATTAAACCTTGATAAGATGCAGTTGTCCCTCTTCTTGGCTCGAAGCTACTAATCACCCCATCTATTCTTGATGAGAAACTACTAGTAATTGATATCCTATAAAAAGGAGGGTTATTATTTACTGAATAACATTTTTTATCATTAAAAATTGATTTTAACGTATTGCTCGAGCTTGAACGCCAATGGCTTAAGGCACAATATTTATCATTTTTAGGGTTGTACATAAAGGTATTGTAATCATAGGCTGTGAATCCAGCCCTATTCAACATGGCATCATCTCGGCCAGCTAATATGCTATTGAACTTCAATAACTCATCATTTATATCTTGAATGGTTTTAACCAAAGCTTTATATTTTGTTTTACCATCCCAAGTTTCATTCATGGAACCTGAGAAATCGGCTACAAATATCACATCAACAGTCTTAGCATGGTATTTCCTACTCACCGCACCGCTTGCCACATCATAGTTCTCACCAAAACCAACAATGGTCTCATTGCCCGGAAACCATGTGGGTTGGTGAATTTTGGCTGAGACTTGATACTCAAAAAAACGCTGCTCTGAGTCTTGGCAAGACGCGTTGTTTTCGCAATTTATTTTGCGAATGGTAATATCACTATCGTCGACTTCTGCGTAGGGAAAATAGTCCTGAATATAAGCCTTGGCCAGAGTCTTATCATCCGACCCTGCTCCTGCAACAGCTAGGCTTGCCACTTCAACCGCCTCTGCCAGACGTGCCTTGTCCTGCACCGCACGCGCCCCATCTGTCCCTAGGGTAAAAATGCCAAACAGTATTGGAATAAATAAGGCGAATAAAATGGCTGCATGCCCTTGCTGCTGACGGTAGTAGCCGGGAGCTGAGTGAGCAAAACCTGGTTGTGAGCGCATAAACTATCTCCCCATCACTACGGCGCGCGACGATACGCGCGAGAAGTCTTCGCCAATCAGATTGCCGTACCAATTATCGGTGTCGTAGCACACGGTCACTTGGTATAAGGTAGCTGGTCGCCCAAAGGTGGTGGTAAAGCTGAGATCTTTACTCGGCGGCGCTGCCTGGCACAGGGTTCCAGAAGGTGCTGACCACTGGCTAATAATTTTGTTTTGATCCTCTTCATCCGTCGCTCCAACGCCTTGACGAACATGAAGCGAAAATCCGAGTTTGGTACTGTCAAAGTTACTCATGGTACGCGTGAGGGAGTTTCTGACGATGGTGTAAGCTTCTTCAGCTTGAGTATCGTTCACTCTAAAGTCGTCCTCACTAAACAGTTCAGTGCGCTCTTTAATGATATTGGCTGCAGAAAAAGCCATGCGCTCGAGCTTACCTTTAACGCTCAGTTTAATGATGATATCGGCACTGAACACCAACAGCAGCGCGAAGAAAACCCCGACGATGGCAAATTCGACGGTAAAGTTGCCTTGCTGATGAGATTTAAAGCGCAAAGGTTTCACGTTGGTATTCCTGTATCACTATCATTTCACGGGAAAAAAGGGTGTTTTTATCCAAAAATAAATTAAAGATGGGTTGATAGTCATAACTGACATTATAAATGGCAATAGGGGCTTTCTCTGGCTCGCCACATACAGCTTCTTTGTCATCTTCATTGTCTGGTTCACAACCATCAGTGATCGTGGCAAGGGTGTTGTATTCATTAACATAACGGATACTTATCCGGTAATTATTCGCATCGATCAACGCATGCCAAAGGCTACTATCATCATTAAGGGTTTGTTGAAATACGGTCAGAAAATCTTCAGTTTGTTGTTTTTTCGCATGTTGTGCGGCTCTTGAGATAGCTAAATCCCCCAAAGCAGATACATACGACATAAAGCTCATTTCCACCCAAGCGGCGCACATCAACCAAAAGGCAAAAAAACCGCCAACAAATTCAATCGTTGCGACGCCTGATTCTCGCTTTAGGTGATGGGGCGTGTTTATTCTCATTGAATAACGCCCTCTTGCTCTGGCGCTTTAGCCTGAGGCGCGACATCAAGAAGAGAGGACAAATCGGCCACGGGTAAAGCTTGCAATTGTTGGTAAAGTACGGTTTGTTCCTCGCTCTCCATGCTGGATGTTAGCGCATCAAAGGCTGAGCGCTGATTGGTTTTGGCATAGATTAACGACAGGGTAATGCGCGTTTTATCCGAAAGTTCACTGAGCTCTGGCAATGGTTCTAGTCGACGAAGGGCCCCCGTCAAGTCCTGTTCCAGTACATCAATCAATGCGAGGTTGTTTTTTATGGTGCGATCATTGGCCATGTTCTTTCGTGCTTGATTGAACCACTGTCGCGCGTCTGTTAAGTCTCCCTCTCGTGCAGCCAGTATGCCAAGCAAATTAGCCGACTCGCTGTCATTGGGATCCCGTTGTTGTACTTCTTTCAGGCGTAAGGCGGCGGTTTGCCATTGCTCTAATCCCATCGCGACTTTGCCGGCCAGTAAGCCTATCTGCGATATAGGCTGTGCATCTTGCTCCGTCTTTTGTAACAAAGGCGACAGATAAAAATCCGCCGAGTCATAGTCTTTGATATGCAGATAACGTTTCACCAGCTTTATTCGTGTTTGCGAAGATTCTTTTTGCTTTAACTCACGCTTGTAGAGCTCAATAATCTCACGATCATTGCCACTACTTTCTAACACTTGTTCGTTGGTCAGCGTCTTTTGCTCTGGCGGCTGACTGGCTGCACACCCAGAGAGCACCAAAATATAGGCTGCCACCAGCGCCCAACGCGGTTGTTTGATTCGAGGTTTCACCTGATTAGGCATTGGCTAGCATCCTCATAATGCCCGGTGCGGCGATTAGGATCACAATCGGCACCATGATAAATACAATCAAAGGAATCGACATTTTGGCTGCGAGCTGACCGATTTTTTCTTCAACTTGCAAAAGTTGTACTTCACGAATATCCGCCGACAAGGTGGTGAGCACCCCGTATATCGACGTGCCGTATTGCAAGCTTTGATTGAGGGTCATCACAAAGCTGCGCATTTCATTAGACGGCACTCGCTGATAAAGCTCTTCGAGTGCTTGCTCAAGCCCCACAATCCGTGAGCGTTCATTCACACGGGTGAGCAAAAAACTCAAGTCACGGTCAAAGGCCGCCATTTCACGCGATAAATAAGTAATGGACGCTTCAATGGTCATCCCGGTTTGAACACAAACAGCCATCAGATCGAGCATGTAAGGCAGTCGATTAGAAATGGCTTTCACCAACGCCCGTTTACGTAGGTTGAGATAGGCATCGGGACCAATGATGATGATCACCAGCCACACTAAGCCACCAATCAAAAGCCAAGTATTCGGCCATTGTTGCAGTTGGCTCAATAAAAATATACCAACGCTACCCGCAAGCAATACCGCATACTTCATCGGCATAAATAACCGGCTCCAACGCTTATCGTAAATACCGGCCGCGAGAAATTTTTGTTCCACCTCATGGGTGTCATTAGACACCAGCTGGTTGATAAAGGCGCCAAACTTATCCCATAGTGGGGTTGTTGTTTGATCGGTTGAGTTCTCAATATTAAAGTCACGAAATTGGCGTTTTTTACGCGACTGTCGCAATGCACCAACAGCAAGCACGCAGCCGACAAGTAGCAGTATTAAAAAAATCCATTGATGCTGTGCCATCATGATTCCCTTTTATCAGCGCACACTTTTCATTAATCCCCAAACGATGGCGATCCCAATCGCTTCACTAATAAGGACATAATAAAGAATCACTTTGCCATCGGGGTCAAACATCACAAACTCAAAGTTTTCTGGGCTGAGATATTGCAAAACAAACAGGAAAAAAAACGGAATCGCCGCGACGATTTTCGCCGATGTGCGCGCCTCAGACGTTAACGCATATTTTTTCTTATCAATCGAGCGGGCATTAAACATCATCCGATTAAGCCGCATCATAATATCTTTGAGTTGGCCACCACGCTGCATATTGGCACGCAGCGTGATCACAAAAAAGTAAAACGATGGATAAGGATAACGACGACAGGACTTTCGAAACACGTCGTCGGGAGACTCACCAAGTTGTAAACGTTTCCCCATAATGCGGAACTCGCGACCAATGTCACCTTCGAGCGTATTACCGACATACAAAATAGCATGCATGATACTTTCACCGGCAGACACTGCACTGGTCATCATATTCAACGCATCCGGGAATGCCGTTTCAAACATTTTTTGTTCACGGTTTTGAAGCCAACGGTAAAATATCAACATACCCACAAGCACAAAAGGCGGCGTAACTATCCAGATGGGCTCCCGTAAAAACTGGTTGTTAAATTGAATCGATGCAAAAAAAAGGCCCGCTAAAAGTGCGGCTAACTTAATATTTGGGCGCTCTCCCAGCTGTTTCTTAAAGTTGCTCCAGCGCAGTAGAATGTTTTCCCATACACTCCTATCGGCCAGGGAACGTAAATCAACCGCTTGCTGGTTTGCCATCACGGATTCAACGAACTCAGTCCGATTAAATTCTTCGAGATAATCATAGCGTTTGTGTTTTTTCAGCCAAGGAACAATCAATAACCCCAACCCAACCATCAGCATTACAAGGTAAATCACATGCCCTCCCCGGCTTTGAATGCAGACGAAAGCTTTTCCTCAAGACCAAAGAAACGTGCTTTTTCCATCAACACCGAACGTTGCATGAGTCCTGCCGTCATAAAGTTGCCACGCACTTTCCCTTCACCAGACTGCTGATAAACCGGTTGAAAGCGAAAAATTTCCTCCATAACCACATTTGCGCCCTCTAATCCAACCACTTCGGTAATACTCATCACTTTACGGCTACCATCATGCAACCGGCTGATTTGGATCACCAAATCGACAGCACTAACGATGGTGCGCCGAATCGCTTCTAGCGGGAGGTTACTGTTTGCCATCATCACCATCGATTCAACCCGAGCCAGTGCGTCGCGAGGTGTATTGGCGTGCAGCGTTGACATGGATCCGTCGTGACCGGTATTCATGGCCTGGAGCATCTCAAACGCTTCGGCCCCACGGCACTCACCCACAATGATCCGATCGGGACGCATCCGTAGCGAGTTAATCACTAAGTCTCGTTGATCGACTAAACCTGTGTTTTCAATCCCTGCGGTCCGCGTTTCTAATCGCACCACGTGAGGTTGCTGCAACCGTAACTCCGCGGCGTCTTCGATGGTAATGACCCGCTCATTTTCACCAATAAACTGGGACAAGGCATTGAGCATGGTCGTTTTACCTGAACCTGTTCCCCCGGATATTAAAATATTGAGCCGACAATGCGCGGCAATCATTAATAGTTGGGCCATTTCTGGGCTCATTGCCCCGAACTCACACAGCTTCTGTAGATCAATACTCTGTTTTTTAAATTTACGGATTGAAATCGCGGTGCCGTCAATGGATATCGGCGGAATAACAATATTAACGCGGCTACCATCTTCTAAGCGCGCATCACAAGTAGGAGACGATTCATCCACCCGACGACCAACCCGTGAAGCAATACGCTTGGCGATTTCACGCAACTGACTTTCATCAATAAAGGTCACCGGTGCGGGTTCAACTAAACCGTTACGCTCAATATAAACGGAATCAGGTCCGTTGATCATAATGTCGGTGATGGTTTCATCGTCCATTAAATTTTGCAGTGGCCCCAGACCAATCAGCTCGTCGGTTAAGTATTTAACGAACTCGTTTTTTACCGTGCTACTTAATGGCCATTGCTCACGATTGATGAGTAGCTCAACCGCGCTATGGAGTTGCTTTTCAAGATCTTCACGCGACACATCCGCAATCACATTCGGGTCTAAGGCATCAAAGACCTGCTTACGGATCTTTACATAGACTTCCTTGGTGCCTATCACTCAACGTGCCTCTTTTGACGCCACAAACCGGTGAAAAAATTGAACGCTGAACGGCGCTCTGTTGACTCACCTATCACCAAGGAAGCCAATTTACGCGTCGGACCAGATGCCTTTATTTTTGCCTGCGCGACTCGGTTTCCCTCCAACACAAGCTCGCCAATTTTCCCCGAAAAGGGGATCACGACATCAAGTGGGCATTGAAGGAACTTCTCTATGTCTGCCCCCGTCACGGTGGCAAACTTTTCCGGTATACAGTGGTTTAGTACCAGGATGAGGCGCGGCCGCGATGCTTCATCGACTTTGTCAATGGTCATTTTTAATCGTCCGGCATCACGTAATGCTGATACAGTTGGACTAACCACCAAAATAATGCAGTCACTGTCTAACCAACGCGCTTGGTTACGATGCGTAAAGCCCGACGAACCCGAGACATCTTCAACAATGAAGTTGCATTCTGATGAGAGTATATCCGCGGCATTATTGTGGTAATCATTCAGTTCGTCGAAACTGTACTGTTTGGAGGTCAGTGATAGAACAGAGAGCATGTCGCTGTGTTTGGTGAGTAAGCTTTGCGCGGCCGATAGATCAAGGCTTGAAGAAAACGCGCCTTTTTGCACCTCCCGCTTTTCAAACTTCTTTAGCCCTAACATAATATCTAGGTTGCCACTGGTGTAATTATGGTCAACCACAATGCAAGATGCGCTTTTATCGGTGACCAATTGATGCGCTAACTCAGACGTGATCAATGTCGTGCCAACCCCTCCTTTAGCGCCAATCACCGATATTCTTTTCGCGCGACGGTTTTGGCCAGGTCCACGATTACGCTGACGGTTATCACTGACGCTACGGACAAAATCGATCAGCTCTTGTTTCGTAATTGGCCAAAATAAGTAATAAAATCCCATCTCTTTGAGATTACGAATCGTTGAGATCGCATCCTCACTGCCAATCACAATCACAGAGGCATGACTTGGCAATAAGTGGCTAATACGACGGGCATCCCCCGTCACATCCTGACTGCTATTCAACTCAACCAATACGATTTCGACACTTTGTTGACGAACGTGATCCGTGATCGCCATGTCTGAGTTTTTGCAGATCTCTGGCGTTGCGACGCCCTCAAAACGAAACGCTTCTTCCACCAAAGAACGACAGGGAGCGGTTTGATAGAATAATACCGACGTAATCTTCTCGCGTTCGTCTTGCTGAGATTGATTACTTTTTAATATATCAACGAGATCAAACATCAGTATTCGCCTTCTTCATGACTGAGGCCACGTTCAGGACGCACCTTGGAGAGCCAGCGATTCTGTGTCACCACACAACCGGTTTTATTCTGACGCACATCGGCTATTTTAACGGGATGACAAGCTTGTGGTTTTACCTGATAAGTAACCACTGAAACGCGCCAATCTCCGTCTTCCAGAGCCGCCGAACGACGCCGAATATTTTGACTTTCTACTCCCAATTTCAATAAATAACGTTGCGCTTTTTTCGCCGCCTGTTCACCGCGAGGGGTGTTATAGTCGATCGTAATAGGTTGAGTAAGTACTAACTTCTGATGATGAGAAGCAAAACGAGTAAATTGCTCAAAATCACCCTGCGGTGCTGATGTTGATAGCGTTAACTGATAAGTTACTGGCGCCAGTAAAACTTGAGTTCCCTCGGTTTGATAAGCGGGCGTACAGCCCCACAGCCCACTTATTAGGAGGGTGCCGACTAGCCATAATGTCACTTTCATTGGATAAAGCCTCCTTTACGCAACCATTGGCGCAATGGTGCTTGCTCAGGCACCGCGTCTAACGCGAAAAAGCGCTCAAGCGTCGACGTTCGCTGAATTTGTGGGATAACCACTTGATCTGATTGTATGGGTTTGACCAAGTTCACTTTGGCGACGATCACCAGCTCAGTCTTGTTACGTTGCGTTTCGGTATGACGAAACAGCGCCCCTAAAATAGGAATATCACCGACAAAGGGTATTTTCGATAAGGATTCACGCTCTTCACTGTTCAACAAGCCACCGAGCACAAAGCTGTCGCCGTCTCCCAGCTCAACCGTAGTGCGGGCTCGGCGTGTTTTTAATGCCGGCAAATCATAGGCGTCATTGCTGTATTGCGCATCCAAAGAGCTCACCTCCGGCATTAATGCGAGTTTGATCTTATCGTCCCTGTGTACGTTCGCCGCCAATTCTAGTTTGACCCCATATTCGCGATACTGCACATTCACGCCACCATCAATACGAGTGACGACAGGCAGTTCCCCCCCGACAAGAAAGCTGGCTGTTTCACCCGATAACACCGATAAATTGGGCTCTGCGAGAATTTGTCCGACATTATCATCGCCAACCGCACTGATGACGGTGAGGATGTCGCTGGCACTAAAACTCTTCAACGGATTAACAAAGATCCCGCTGCCTCGACCGCCCGAGCTAAAATTAACACCAAACTTTTCCATAAACGAATTGGAGACTTCTGCAACAGTTAATTGCACATTGACTTGCTTGGTCGTGGCCACCTCTAAGTTATTGACAATCCCGTCGTAGCGATAACGGCGCATAAACTCGAGGTTGTAGGTATTTTCTCCCGTATTCCACTCAACTTCTTCTTCAGTGGCTGACTTTGCTAACAGCTCACCCACCAAGCGTTCGATACTTTTTTTCTGCGTTTCGCTGGCCACCCGACCGCTGAGTACCACTTGATTAGCCAAATTATCAATTGAAATATCGAGATCCGGATAACGCAGCTGAATTTGTTGCTGAATATGGACCATACTTTGGTTCACGACCAATTGACGTGCTGCCATGGTATTGCCTGCTTCATCAAATACCAGTAACGAGGTTGTGCCAACCGCTTTACCAAACGCTACAATTTTTCGCTTATCGATAACTTGGTAGTCTGCTATCGCGGGATCAGCGACGAATACCGAGCCAATCGTTTGATTGACTTGCAATGCTTCTGCCTGGCCTTTGGCGATATTCATCACCATAGGGGCAGAATGGGCCGCCATCGCGACCCAGCTCAACAATAATGCCAACATCCAGCGGCGACAAAAGTGCGGCGCTTCCATACAAATTCCTTATTTTATAACGGCAGTATCAGCCCGAAACTCTGTAATCGCTCGATAGTCATCTAGAACATCGCCAGCGTTGGCGGACATATCTTTAGGCGACGCTTTGCCCAGCGACTTGTGAACCTCAAGTTGGGCGATGCGTTTGGCAA
Organism: Salinivibrio sp. AR640; assembly: GCF_001995405.1. NCBI lineage: Bacteria > Pseudomonadati > Pseudomonadota > Gammaproteobacteria > Vibrionales > Vibrionaceae > Salinivibrio > Salinivibrio sp. AR640. The sequence continues at coordinate 59,552 of NZ_MUFD01000024.1, forward strand.
TGGTCATGGTGGCCACTTGCTTACGGGTAAGCTCCAAAATCAAGGTGGTGTCCGTAGAAGCCGGTTGATTGCGGGTCGCCTCTTGACGCGATTGCGCAACTTTGAGGACTTTCACGCCCATTAATACAGGCGCGAGGGACACACCGCGAAAGCTACGCACTGTGGTCTCATTGGCAAGGTTTTGATCGGTGGAGGCAAGCGCCATAATATCGACCAATGCCCCAGCGCGCACCGCCCCACCGACCACTGAGGTTGCTGAGACTTCAAGCGGAAAGGGAATACGATCGGCTTGTGTGACGTAATCGAGATAATCTTGGCTTTGCGGAGACACCACAGCGTCCGGATAGAGAATATCGCCGGCCGCCAGTGATCGTCTGGCTAATAAAGCCTCGCCATTGGTTTCGGGGATTGCCATATCAGCGTCAATACCCATTTGGTTGGCTTTGTTTTCTGGCCAGGTTTCGATGATCAGATTATCACGTGCAATCGTCTCACCACGGTCGAGCCCAGATTTCAACGTTATCACCTTGTAGACAACCTCGGGTGATGCTGTTGACGCCTCAGTTTGCACCGGCTGCGTCGACTGATTAGGCTGCAATAAACCGTACAGGCCGATGGCAATGGCCAAAAAGGCAATCAAGGAGAGTAATTTTGAATTCATAGTCCCTCTAAACAACCGGAAACCACGGTGGGAAGCGATAGTTGTATCGATCAAACATATAAGAGGAGCGGCGACGTTACATTGTGTACACCGCCATCGTGAATATCACTATGCGACACTCGATAAGGTAAGCCATATGGCGAACATCCCCGATGGCGCGATAGCAAGGGCATAAGGCACACCATGAGCACGCCATTCGGGCTTTCCTAACCAGCTGGCCAGCAAAAGCCCGACAGCGACTAGACCGCCCAAAATGGCCATTAAAAACAACATCCATGGCCACCATTGTTCGCTCACCGCGAGACTTATCGCTGCTAGCAGCTTCACATCTCCAGCACCGCACACACCGAGCCAAAATAAAGCAAAGCCAGCCACCAAAACCAAGCTAGCCTGTATTAGCGCATTGCCGACAGGGAGCTGAGCCCAGTAGACGGCCCCCCCTGCTAGCACAGTGATCACCGCAACCATCCATTGCTCGATAGTGCGTCGTCTCAGATCGCTAACCATACACACCAGCAAACAGGAACCAATCAATATTGGCAGCGCAATCACTGTGATTAAGGCCTACTGTTTAATTTCTGACTTATTTTGAACCAGTATTACCAGCTGCTGTGTTTACATTCTCAGTGATTTTACTGATTGCGTTAGTTAAGGCGCCTTTAAGACCGCTGTCACCATCCCCTTGGAACACCGCAAGCACAATCGCAGAAATCGCGACACCGATAATCGCATATTCGATAGCGGTAACACCGCGCTTATCTTTGGCAAACGACTCCAGTGCTAAACGGGTGTTGACATACATTTCAGTTAACATACGCATTTCTTCCTTTAATTTTTTTACCCATCACGTGAACAATAATTGGAACCCTGTTCACAATTTGTTGCACGAGACTATCACTGCCATTCAAGATGAGAAATAACGTTATGCCTATAATTTGACGCAGATCTGACTATTTAACCGACCACTGTCTAGTCGATCGCAAAAAATAACTAAT